>JARRQQ010000308.1:0-9498 GCA_037381725.1 Sedimentisphaerales bacterium | reverse complement strand
GGCCGGCCAGCATGTTGTGGCGGTTCGACGTGCGATGGGGATGGACGCCGGGGCCGTAGAACAGGCAGTTGTGGACGATCAGGTGCGTGGCCGGGCCGATCAGCCGGATACCGTTGCACGAGGAGTTAACGATGCAGTCGGAAATGAGTGTGTTTTCCCAATAACGGCCCGCAATCGAATCATCGCCCGTGAAGAACTGACAACCCACGATACTCACGTTCCGGCAGGGCCGTTCGGGAGCGCCTCGGAAGTGGACGCCGTCCCAGCCGCCGGTGATCTTGACGTTGCGAATGTCCACGTCGTCGCTGATTAGGAAGAAGATGGCGTAGTTGGCCGAATCCACGAAAGACACGTCGCGGACCGTCACGTTACGGCAATTGAGGAAGACAAACGTGTGCGGCCCGCGCATGTGCTCCTCGCCGGTCGCATCGAAGACCTTGTTGCCGTCGATGACGCCCTGACCCGCTATCGCGATGTCCTCCACTCCGTCGCCGAGGATCAGCGCCCTGTGCCACTTACCCCATCGGGCTTCGGGCAAGAAGGCCGGAGGCGTGGGATGCTGATATTGGGTCAAATCGGTTATTCCGATCAGCCTCGCGCCCGCGTCGAGAAAGAGCGTGACGTGGCTCTTGAGATGGACGGTGCCCGAGAGGTATCTGCCCGGCGGGAGAAGGACCTGGCCTCCGCCCGCCGCGGCGCACGCGTCAACGGCCTTCCGGATAGAACTCGTGTCGAGTGTCTTGCCGTCGCCCACGGCGCCATAATCGCGAATGTTGAATATCCCGGCTGACGAGGCGATTGCTGCTTGTGCCTCTGCTACAAGGACTATCGGAATCAGAATGCAGCGGACGCGACCCGACAGGAAACGTGCGACGTTGTGGCGTATCATGGTTTGATCTCCTGTAGATCAGATGTTCTCGACGGACTTTCGCAGCTCACGGCAGGATTGGAAGAACTCCTCCGGCGTCATCTCTTTGAGGAAGACCAGCCCGCGCGTCCCGCGAATCAGGGCGCTGGGGTGGTTGTGGAACCATTCCCGGCCGAGACACGTCTTGATCTTGCGATACTGCTCCACCTGGATGCGCTGGGCGAGTTCCGAGAACGGACCGTCGTATTCGTAGCTTGGGAAAGAGGCGTTTTTCTGGCTGGTGAACGAGTTCATAAACGCATCGTGGGCGGTAGCGAACATCGCCATCGTCACGGGGACATATACGTTGGCCTCGGACGGATCGAAGCGGAACCAGACGTTTCGATAGCCCCAGACTTTCAGATCGGTTTGGCCGGTACGCTGCAGGTGAATGCGAAGGGCTTCGGCGGTCGCCTGCATAACCTTGTAATGCGTATCCGGGCCGCTGGCTTCGGGGTCGAAAGCCACGGTCACAACGTCGGGCTTGATCCGCTCCAATTCTTTGACGATGGGCATCACGTCTTCGGCCATGGTCGGCTCGGCGGTGAAGATGTCCCCCGTGTAGAAGCCCAATCGCAAGTGCCTGACGTTCTGGCATTGCCAGCCGTAGTAGCCCCAGAGGCACTCCGCCTCCCACTCCCGGCACATCCCCTTGAGTTTCTGGATGTAGTCGGGGTCTTTCTTGCCGGGATAGACGGTGGCGAAGTACTCCTCCAGTTCGGCGATTCGTCCTTCCATATTGTTCAGGAAGCTCTCATCGAACAGCTCGACCAGGTTGCGGAGCATCCGGCGGGCGCAGCCTTCGGCCTTGTGATACTCGTCACGGGCGGCGACTCCGTCGAGATACTCCCAGACGTCGCGGTTGCGGTCGGTCGCGTTGCCCTCCGCGAAATAACCTTCGTTGATTAGAGCCTTGAATCCATCGACGCGAAGAAACCGGCGCAGGTTCGCCATTTGGCTTCGCATGAATTCGTTTGTCACGGCGGTGAAGCCGCTGGTCAGCGTCATGAAATGATGCTCGTTAGTGAGCCGGCGGAAATGGCGGACGACCTGAGCGAAGTAGCCCAAGACGACGTCGTCGTGGTGAGGCTCGGTATGAAGGAAACACTTGTTCTTGTAGACGCGAAGGCCGTTGCCGAGCTTGGAAATCAGGTTCTCACGCACCAGGTGCGCAAGCTCGGCCAGCGGCTCGGGGCGTTTGCCAAGCACGGTCGAGACAAGCCGGTCGGCCCGAATGTCGGCATCCGTCAGGTCCAACAAAGACTTGCCTTTCCCGACAGCCAGATTAACCAGGGCCTCTTCCATGTCCGCGTCGGTTACGGCTTGCGCATCCTTAACGGTCTCGATGCGCCGTTCGAGCAGGCGGGTAGCCGCACCGCCTGTGATGTAGAAGCGGGCGTTGGGTAGCTTTCGCAGGCAGCTTGCGGGAAGGCGGATGTGATCGTCGGACTGAATCGCTTGCGCGACTAAGTCGGCCTTTGCCTGGCCCGCGGCGATGATGATCGCGGTGCAATCGGGATTGTACGTGATGGTTCGCAGGCCGATTGTAATGACCAGGCATTTGCGGGCCGTCTCTATCCCGCCCAGGTCGGTCGCGGCGGCGGCCTGGGTCTCGTAGTTGATCGGGCAAAGGCGCGTCGTGGAATGGTGGTCCGAGCCTTTGATATTGAATCCGATGTGGCCGTCCGGGCCGATGCCCCCGAGGAAGAAGCCGATGCCGCCCAGTTCGCGGATGCGATGCTCGTACTCCATGCACCACTGATCGACCGCTTCGAGCATGAGTTTCTGTCGGCGTTCAAGCTCATTGGTGGCCTGCCGGTAGCGGAGCGTCAGGTCCACGTGGTTGTCGGGCCAGACGTCTTGAAGTCCCCCAAGCCCGGATTTCGTTCCAATTTGCATCGGATCGATAAGCAAAGCCTTCTCAGGGTCGAGCCCGAATCCCTTGATGTAAAAGTGCTTGACGTAGTAGTTGAAGCTGTTGTGCTGGGAAGAATCCATCGGGTAGAATTCGTCGATCTGCACGAAGTGGAGGCTCTTCATGTCCGGCTTCCTGGACGGATCGACACCGGCCTGGTCCAGGAGCCGCTGGACGTCGGGCGTGTCCCAGCCGTCGAGCAGACGCCGGACCCATTTGATGAAATGCTCGGGCGTCTTGCCGGTCGGTAATGAGATCACCCCGCCGGGATGGTCCTGGACCCATTCGACGAAACGCATCGCAGCCAGCCTGCCCAGAGCCGGGAAGTTCTCCACGACAATCGTGCCGATCTTCTCCGTCGGCGGATACAGTGTAGCAAATGGCGAGGCCTGGACGGTGACTTTCTCTACGGCAGTAAGATTAGATTCCATGCCGCATGTTATCTCTCAGTGCCCCTCGATTGTCAAGGACATCCATCGTTCGCAGTCCAGTTCGGCGTCTCGGCGGTCAAGGCTGGAAATGCTCGCTTTCCTTGACCCATTCCGGGCTCTCGGAAAGCGTCAGGGCCGTATCGATCAGGGCGATGTGGGAATAGCCCTGCGGGAAATTGCCCAGCAGCCGCTTTGAAGTGAAATCCATATCCTCGCTGAAAAGGCCCACGTGATTGCTGTATTGCAGAACGCGTTCAAACATCTCTCTGGCTTGCTCTTGTCGGCCGATCAGGTACAAGCTCTTTATCATCCAGAAGGTGCATATCGTGAAGGACGAGGTGGGCACGCCGAAATCATCAGGCGTTCTGTAGCGATGCATCAGGCCCTCCTTGCTCAGCGCCTCGAAGCTCCGCGCAACCGTGTTGACGTAAATCGGGTCTCTTGGTGATAGGAACCCATAGTGCTGGGCCAACAGATTAGCGGCGTCCATCGAGGTCCCACCGTAGGATTGGGTCAGCGTTTGGGTGGCCGGGTCACAGCCTTTCTTCAGAATGTTGGCCTTTATCTCGTCGCGCGTCTTTGCGAAACTCATGGCGTCGTTTCTCTTGTTTAAGAAGTGAGCAATCCGGGCGGCACGGTCCATCGCTGTCCAGCACAAGATCTTGGAAAACGTGTAATGTTTCTGCTCCGTTCGGAATTCCCAAATGCTGGAATCCGGTTTCTTCCAATGGTTGCGGACGTGGCGGGCGAGCGTCCTGACCACCGTCCAGATGTCGTCCTTGTTGTTCAACGAATGATGGAAAATCATCAGGCTGTGATAGATGGCGTCCAGGAGCACGCCGTAGATGTCATTCTGCCTTTGCCTGATGGCGGCGTTGCCGACCCGCACCGGCTTGGAGTTCTCGTAGCCCGCAAGCCACAACAGCTCTCTCTCGGCCAAACGGCCCCGGTGGTCGATGGGGTATAGGATTTGAATCTTCTCGTCCTTATAGGGGACGATATCCAGGATGAATTGCAGGAAACGCTTGGCAACGTTGAAGTGCCCCAGCCTGGCCAGCGTCGTGATGGTCATGGACGCATCCCGAATCCAGCAATAGCGGTAATCCCAGTTTCGTATGCCGCCGATAGTCTCCGGCAAGCTGGTGGTCGCCGCGGCCAAAATGGCTCCGGTTTTCTGGTAGGCCAGAAGTTTGAGGACGAGGGAACTCCTCTCCACCTGCTTCTGATAGTGCGTGAACACCTTGGTCTTGGCCACCCACCCCAGCCAGTATACCTTCGTTCGCTCGAATTCTAGTTGAATCCAGTCGAGGTCCGGTCGAACGAGCTTCTGGTTATAGTTGAGCAGAAGAAAACAGTCGCGTTCTATGGTGACAGGCCCAGCGTTCGCCACCGCCTCAAAGGGCAAGTCTGTGTACAGGTACACGGATTCGTATTGCCCTTTGGTGGTCAGGTGCTTGATGAATTCATCCGTGATTTCCATTCGGGTCGGATGTTGGGCATAGGCGGGCCGGGGCTGGTAATGGATCCTAATCTGCGGCTTGCCCGAGAGATGCCGGATGTAGCGGATAATCTCAGGAGGGCAATGGTATAACCCCTCCTCCGTCCTGTAGCGGGGCATAAAGTCAATAAGCTCGAAGGCGTGCTGGGCGCTGGAGTACTTGGTCACGAGAATGTTGGTCTTGCTCAGATATTCTTGAGCAATCTTGTATTCCCCCAGGGCTTCGATGCGAAAACAGCCCCCGTTTTGCCCATCCAGAATCCTCGCAAAAACCGAAGGCGAATCGAAGCTGGGCAGACAACACCAGTCGATACTGCCCTGGCGGTCAATCAAGGCGGCGCTCTTACAGTTCCCAATGATTCCGTAGTTCAGATTATTCATATTTCTGATGATACCGATCCCTTTTCATACTGTTCTCGTGATTATGGACGGCAACCGCAAAGACGGCAGATAAATCCTAACGAGGCATTCGCTTCAAGCGACCTCGTGCAAAGCCCACTCCCGTTCCTCGATGGTGTTACATTCCAGGTGGAACGGCACATACAATTGCACCATTATACCATGGGCCGGGCTGAAATAACGAGGAGAAAAAGAAGCCCCCACCCGGATGGAAGGCGGTATCGAAGCAGGGGCCCTGGTGAAGACAACGAGAAAAAGTCCCAAACCTAAATATACCCATTTGTGTTTTTATATCCGACTGGCGGGCAAGTTGTTCGTCATAAAGCTGCAGAAGGTTGATCGTCGTAACAAGCTCGTGGAAACACCGCAGTTTTTTTCCGCCTTAGCGCCCGCCTCGATTCCGCAGGATCATTCGTATAACGAAATGTTAGGAGAAGTGCAAGTGAGTACCGGTACAGTAAAGTGGTTCAATTCAAGCAAGGGTTTCGGTTTCATTAACCCGGATGATGGCGGAGACGATCTGTTTGTCCACCATTCAGAGATCAAGACGACGGGCTACGCGACCCTCAACGAGGGCCAGAAGGTCGAGTTCGAGGTCGGCCAGGGCAGAAAAGGTCCGTGCGCGACCAACGTCATCCCTAAGTAACAAAACGACACGGCTTGACATCTCAAAGGCCCGCTCCGAGGCGGGGCCTTTCCATAGATTCCATTTCGCTGAACCCTGACGCCCTGGATCGAGAAGGACCGGCAGCCAGAGTGACCGGGGCATCGTTGTGGCGTGGGGACGTGGACTGTCTGGAAATTTTTCCACGGTGGTGCTATCCGTTTGAAGAGCAAACCACCACAACATCTGCATGCCGGCGACATGCTCTCGGGACTTGGGTGACGAGCTACCGGCCTTCCATCGCTATTTTTCGGGTTCATCAATCCGCGCTTGCCAATGGGAGGTTGTGAAGCTACAATTCCCTTGTTTCTTTGAAGCTTACTACCTCGATTTTGGAATTCCCAAGGAGTGCGTTGATGAGTGATACCATCACCGGGATATTGAAACTTGTCAATAGAAACCAGTTTGCGGTTCGGACGGCTGAGCGGTCCTACCGCCCTCAGGGAGGGGAATTGATGGTCCGGCCGGACTTGGCCAGACAGTTCAGGCTGGCCGAAGGCGCCGCCGTCACCGGACAGACCGAACGAAACAAGGGCAAACGCAAGCTCGTGTCCATCGACTCTCTCGGAGGTATGCCTCCGGAGGATTTCGCCAGGCGTCCCCGCTTCACCGATCTGGTAGCCGTCGATCCGCACGAGCGGTTTGACTTGGGCAGTTCCGGCCAGGAAACCATGAGGATCGTGGATTTGATCGCCCCGATCGGCAAGGGCACGCGCCAGTTGATCGTCTCGCCGCCCAAGGCGGGAAAGACCATCCTCCTGGAGCAAACCGTCCAGGCGATTCGACATTGTTCGCCCGAAAGTCGCCAGCGACCACACTGCCGACGAGCACGCCGAGCTGGCCGAGCTGATGGTGGCCCACGTGCAGACCGAGCTGGAGTGCGGGCGCGAGATCGTCCTGATGATCGACAGTCTCACGCGGGTGGGAAGAGCGTTCAACAACCGGACCCGCGGCCGAGGACCTCGCCGGCACACCATGAGCGGCGGTCTCGAAGCCGGCGTCCTGGAGGTTCCGCGTCGTCTGTTCGGCCTGGCCCGCAACGTCGAAAACGGAGGCTCGGCCACGGTCGTCGCCACATGCCTGATCAACACGGGCTCTCGAATGGACCAACTGATCTTTGAAGAGTTCAAGGGCACGGGCAACAGCGAGCTTGTTCTCGATCGATCCTTGGCAGAAGCTCGGATTTTCCCCGCGATCGACATCCCGGCCAGCGGCACGCGGAAGGAAGCTAAGCTCTACAGCGACGAGCACACCCGCGGCATCGCCACGCTTCGGCGCGTCCTATCGAACTACGGACCCCGCGAGGCGATGGATTCACTGTTCAAGCTTCTTAGAAAATACCCCAACAACCAAGAGTTTCTGGAGAATTTCGGCGCCGGCGGTTAACGGCGAACTAGTACCCCATCACGGCAAAGGCTGTGAGAATGTCATTGCGAGCGAAGCGAAGCAATCTCAAGACTTTGCGCAATCCAGCAGTTTAGATTGCTTCGTCGCTTTGCTCCTCGCAATGACATGTCGCGTCGTGTTGCTGGTATTGAACAACTTGCCGTCTCATTCGAATCGAGAACGACCAGTACAAGTTGTCATCTGATTTACCCGTAAACCTCTCGGTTACGTCACTTCGTCGAACAGCTTCCTGGAAGCGCCGCAAATAGGGCATTTGTCGGGTGCTTCGCCCTTGACGGTGTTACCGCACACACTGCACACAAAGATTTTGGTCTCAGGCAGATCCTCACCCGATTTGACCGCGTCCAGCGCTTCGCTGTAGAGCCCGTGATGGATTTCTTCGACGGCAAGCGCATGTTTGAACGTCGCGATAGCCGACTTGATGCCCTCCGCCTCCGCCGCCGCGAGGAACTTCGGATACATCTGCTGGAACTCGAATCCTTCACCCTCAATCGCCGCCTGGACGTTCTCGTCGGTATTCTTGATACCGCCCATTGCGCGAAGGTGGGCGTGGGCGTGAACAGTCTCCGCCTCAGCCGCCGCGCGGAAGAGCTTGGCTACTTGAGTATAGCCATCCTGATCCGCCCGTTTCGCGAAGGCCAGATACTTCCGGTTCGCCTGACTCTCTCCGGCAAACGCCTCCTGTAAATTCTCGCTTGTTGCCATAGCAAAACTCCTTTTTTTGTGTCGCGGGCGTCTCGCCCGCGCGTCTCGAAGGCGTCCCGCCTTCGTTTAACTAGGTCGATGGGGCAAGCCCCGCACTACTACTTAGCTCGAACAAAATCAAAGCCCAAAAATAAGGAACCGCTTCGCGGACTCGTTTTAACAGGTTCCTCGACTTCGCTCGGAATGACAAACAGCGTTTTCTTAGAGTCGCCTATCTGATCATCGCCACCCAGCCGCCCCCAGGCGCGAGCTTGATCTTCATCGTGTCCGAAGCCGATACCTCGGTCGTCTCCTTCTTGTAGTCGTTCCCATAGCGGCCGGCGTTGAT
This sequence comes from Sedimentisphaerales bacterium, assembly GCA_037381725.1. GTDB lineage: Bacteria > Planctomycetota > Phycisphaerae > Sedimentisphaerales > Anaerobacaceae > JAFGTG01. The sequence goes on along the minus strand of JARRQQ010000308.1, from coordinate 1,244 downwards.
CCCGTCCTTCCATATCTCGATGGTATGCCGACCCGGCCCAAGAAATGAAAAGTCCACTGTCAGCTCTCTGGGCGTCCAGTCTGTCATAGCGCCGACGTACCATTCGTCGCCGTTCTTACGGGCCACGAGCACGTAGTCGGCTACTTTCGCGTCCAGAACCTTCGTTTCGTCCCACACCGTGGGCACCTTGGCCAGGAACTCCATACACTGCGGCTCTTTCAGATAATGGGTCGGGCTGTCGGCCAGCATCTGCAGCGGGCTTTCGTAGACGACGTACATCGCCAACTGCTGGCAGCGTGTGCACATGCTCATCGGCCGGTCGAAGATGGGGCGAAAAGTCTTCTGTTGAGCGTTGATCATCGCACCCGGCGTATAATCCATTGGCCCAGCCACCATCCGCGTGAAGGGAATCGTCACGTTGTGCTCGGGATTTGCGTCCGTGCCCCACTTGCAGTGCTCGAGACCGCGAACGCCTTCCCGCGTGACGACATTGGGATAGGCACGCCGCAGGCCCGCGGGCTTGTACGAACCGTGGAAATCGATGAGCATGTGCCGCTTGGCGGCTTCCTTTGCGATCCTGTGGTAGAAGTTGACCATCCACTGATCGGACCTCTGCATGAAATCGACCTTGAGCCCCTTGGCGCCCCACCGTTGAAACTGATCCATCGCCTCAGGCAACTGGTTGTCGAGTGTCTTCCAGATCACCCAGGGAATGATGCCCACGTTCTTGTTCCTGGCGTAGCGGAACAGTTCCTCCATGTCCATGCCGTCGACGACCTTCGTCAGATCGCCGAGTACGTACCAACCTTCGTCGAGGATGATATATTGGATGCCGTATTTGGCGGCAAAGTCGATATAGTATTTGTACGTATCGGTATTGATCCCCGCTCGGAAGTCCACGTCGTAGACGTTGTTAGCGTTCCACCAGTCCCAGGCCACCTTTCCCGGCTTGATCCAGGAGGTATCCTTGAGTTGTAGCGGTTTGGCCAGCTTGTAGACCATCTCGCTTTCGATCAGATCGCCGTCTTTGTTGGCGACGATCAGGACGCGCCACGGAAAGCTCCGCCGGCCCTGCGTCTTGGCGATAAAATCGGCGCCCCGGGTCACCGGCACATCGCGGTCGTTGCGCGCTGTTTCCTCCAGGGGGTAGGGCGGAAACGTGCTGAACAGACTCCGGCTGCCGCTGCCCCGGAGAAACAGACCCGGGTAGTCCTCAAGGTCAGCCTCAGTAATCAGGACCTTCG
>JARRQQ010000307.1:0-6694 GCA_037381725.1 Sedimentisphaerales bacterium | reverse complement strand
GTTTTTGTGCTGTGATGGATTGTCAATAGTCTTTGTTGCCGGAAGTCGATGACAATGTCCGCATCGGGCGTATTCGAGACCGTCCGGTGGATGCGCGAACCCATTACGTCATCATGGATCACAACCTCTCCACCCGGTGAACCGATGTGTATATCAAGACTCGCCGTCCGTGCGTTCAGGATCGGCTGGATAACGTCGGCCCACGCAACGGAGTGGCCCCAGGGTATTCCGTGTATGCCCACGAGCACGGCGATGATAACCACCGCCGCCGCGGCGATCTTCAATGTCTTCGCTTTCATGATTATTCTCCACACATTTTGTTGATCTGTTTGTTGTCCGGTCGTTTGTTCGATCAAGCGCCTTCGCGCCCGTTCCAGATCACGGGCGACTGCCTCAGGGCTTGGCTCGAACTGCGAGATTGCCTCGAAACGACGCTCAAGTTCTCTTTGGTCCATTTCCGACATGGCTTTACCTCATCGTGAGGTAACACTCTTTCACGTGTTATCACTTCTCTAAGCTGGGCCATGGCTTTGGCACAAACGGAACGCAAGTGTTGCGGCTTCTTGCCGAGCCGCTCGGCGATTTCCTCGTACGAATCCTGCTCAATGTATCGCATCACGACAACGTCCCGCGCCAAATCGCTCAATCTCGACGTCGCGTCGAGCACCTGCTCCAACTCCTCGGCCTGGATCATCTTGCCCAGGGCCGAAGAATGATCCTGCCCGGCCGGGTAGTCGCCTTCGATAGATTGGCACGCGATCTGCTGCCGGCGGCGCCACTCGAAGGCGAGGTTTATCGCCGTGCGATAGGCGTAGGCGAAGGGATCATCCGCCTTGTCAAACGCTTTGGAATTCCACAGCCGGACAAAAAGCTCCTGAAGCAGGTCGCCTACAATATCTTCCCGCCGGGTCAATCGTCCCAGAAGCCTGTGCAGACGGGGCCCCGAGGTATCCAGCAATTCCAGAATCTTCTTTTGCCGTTCTATCAAGAACTGTCCTCGATCAATGTAGGGGCGACCCCACGTGGTCGCCCGGGCCGGCTCTCACAATCATAGATGAGCCATCTGTGTGCTGCGCACCTCCCTATCAACCCGATGGGCTGCGATTTTCCCGGCGGTCTCCGGTCAAGTCGGCCCATAAATCCGTCGATTCACGGGCAAAGGGAAGAAATTCCGAGGACCTTCAAATGGAAGAAAACAACGACAGACGCAAAGAACAAAGACTACGGTACTACTGGCCCATCTGGTTTGCCGAGGACGTTAGCAGTAACCTGGCTCAGGGGCAAATGGTTGACATATCGAGCATTGCGGCGGCGTTTACGTGCTACACGAACGATGGCTGTCCTTATCACGGTCAGCACATCACTGCCCGCTTCAGCGTCCCGCGCTACGGCTTCGACAACTCGTTCGATATGAAAAACTTCACCCGTTCGGGTCACGTCTACCGGGTGGACAATGTTAACGGCTTCCTGCGCCGCGTTGTGCTCCAGTTTGCCGAACCTCTGCCCTTCAAACCCGGCGAACAGAAAGCTGACGGGTCCGGGACTGAACAGCTTCTCGAACCCGTAACGGCATGAATCGACGGCACCTCGCCGCCTTCTGCGCTATCATTGTACCTTCCACCAGAGAAGGGTGATCCATTAGCCTTACATCGCGTCCCGCCCCACGCCGTGGGGACAGCTTACACGGACCAAGAAACCAGATCAGGAACATTCCCGTCAACTTCTTCTTGACAGGAAAGCCGACGATGTAGTATAAATGACTAGTCCGTCTGAGTTACGCCGGACGCAAGAGGACGCAATCCGGTGAACGTGAGGTTGTGGTCCGTTACTATCATTTCAAACACTTTGTAGGAGGACTATCATGCGTCGGAAGCTGACTTCTCTGATCTGTTTTGTGTTTCTACTGGGTCTGACGGGCAACTTATTTGCGGCCGAAGATCCGTCTTTGGTCATATATTATGACTTCGAGGGCTTTGGCGATAACCCTTCCGTCCTCGATAAGTCCGGTAAAGGTCATGACGCCACCGTGGTCGGAAGCGTGGTCGGGGTCGTCGACGCGGGCCCCAAGAACTCGGAAGCTTGCCAAGTGACCGCCGAGGGCAGCTACCTCGACCTGGACGGAGCCAACTATCCTGCCGAGGATATTCCAACGACGGCTATGACCCTCGCCTACTGGGTCAAGCCGGAAGATACGGGCGACACGGAAACGATATTCAGTGCCCTGGCGGCACCACATTCCTGGTGTCACGGCGGCTATATTCGCAACGGCCAGTACCACGCCCATATCGGCGACATCAACAACAACTACATCATCAATGCGTACGCGGGAACCGTCGAGTACGGGGCGTGGCACCACATGGCGTTGACCTGGGAACTGGTCCCCAACGAATATGGCGGCGGAGCCATGTACATCGACGGCGAATTGGTTGGGGAATATGGGAATGATTTCGTAGAAGCGCCTCCGGGCGTGGAGGCGGCCGACAACTGGGGTGGAGGCGCTCGCATAGGACGGGACGTCGACGATAGTTGGCAATTCAGAGGCCAGATCGACGAATTCTGCCTGTTCAAGCGGGCACTGAGCGCCGACGAGGTCAAAAAACTTATGGAAGGGATAAGCTCCCCGATCGCCTTTGGCCCTTCCCCGGCCGATGGGTCCGTAGTCTCTGATACGTGGGCGACCCTTACCTGGTACGCGGGCGACGGCGCGGTCTCGCATGACATATACTTCAGCGACAATTTCGACGACGTCAACGACGGCACGGGGGATGCCTTCCGGGGCAACCAGATTCTGACCTATTTTGTCGTCGGCTTCCCCGGATACCCTTATCCGGACGGTCTCGTGCCCGGAACGACGTACTACTGGCGCATCGACGAGGTCAATGAAGCGGACCCAAACAGTCCCTGGAGAGGCGACATCTGGAGCTTCTCAATCCCGCCGCGGAAAGCCTATGATCCCGACCCTGCCGACGGGGCCGAGTTCGTGGATCCGGATGTGACGCTGACCTGGACACCGGGCTTTGGAGCCAAGCTTCACACGATCTATCTTGGCGACGATTATGACGAGGTGAATACTGCCTCCGGAGGCGTCTCGCAAGGCTCCGCGGCCTATACGCCCGCAAACCCGCTCGAATCCGGGAAGGTCTACTACTGGCGAGTTGATGAGTTCGACAGTGCCAACACATACAAAGGCGATATTTGGAGCTTCACGACGCCCGGTGCGATCGGCAATCCCAGTCCCGCCAACGGAGCCGTGGACGTAAAAATGACCGCCACTTTGAGCTGGACGGCAAGCGACAACGCCGCCTCGCACGAGGTGTACTTCGGCACGGACAAAGACGCGGTTCGTGCGGCGGATACAAGTTCGCCTGAATACGAAGGCAGCGAGGCCCTGGGCGACGAGAGCTACGACCCGGGCAAGCTCGCCTGGCATACGACGTACTACTGGCGGATCGATGAAGTTGATGCCCAGGGCAGCACCCTGAAAGGCCCGCTCTGGAGCTTCACGACCGCGGACTTCCTCTCCGTGGATGATTTCGAGAGCTATACAGACGACGACGCGGCGGGCCAGGCCATCTGGCAGACTTGGATCGATGGCTTCGGCGTCGCGGAGAACGGCGCACAGGCGGGCTATCTCGTTCCACCTTACGCCGAGCAGACCATCGTCCATAAGGGCCTTCAGTCACTGCCCTTGCTCTACAATAACGCCCCGGGCGCCGCGACGTACTCAGAGGCGACGATGACGCTGAGCTATCCGCGCGACTGGACCGAAAACGACGTAGGCGCGTTGGTGATCTGGTTCCGCGGCAGGTCGAACAACCCCACCGAGCCGCTCTATGTTTCCGTAGCCGGCGCGAGTGGCGCTCCAGTGACCGTGGTCCACAATGATGCGAATGCCGCTCAAAAGAGCACCTGGACGAAATGGGTCGTTCCGCTCCAAACCCTTTCCAACCAGGGGATTGATTTGACCGACGTGGACACAGTCGCACTTGGTTTGGGTACGAAAGGAACGATGACCACATCCGGCGGTTCCGGTACAGTGTACTTCGATGATATCGCGTTGTATTAGGCGTTCCGGCAGAGGACGCCGCGTGCGTGGAAGCAACGCCGGGGATTTGTATCAATTCAGGGCCTATACCGATCAATTCGGTATAGGCCCTGATAACTTTGTCTACTTTACGATCTCAAGTAATTCGACCTCAAAGATCAGCACGGAATTGGGGGGAATCCCGGGTCGGCCACGCTCGCCATAGGCCAGATCCGGCGGTATATACAATTCCCATTTCGCCCCCACTTTCATGAGCTCAAGAGCCTCGGTCCAGCCTTTGATCACGGCGTTGACCTGGAACTCGGTGGGTTGCGTCCGCTTGTAGGAACTGTCAAACTCCGTCCCGTCGATGAGCGTGCCACGGTAGTGCACCTTGACCTTGTCGGTGGCGGTGGGAGTCGCACCCGTGCCTTCCTTGATGACCTTATACTGGAGGCCGTCGGGCAGGACCTTTACGCCTTCTTTGGTCTTGTTGGCATCGAGGAACGCCTTGCCCTTCGCAAGATTCTCGGCCGCGAGCTTGGCTCTTTCGGCCGCCTGTTTGGCCCGCATACGCTGCTGGAAAGCCGTGTAAACCTTCCGGGTCTCTTCCTTGGTCAGCCTCAATGTCTTGCCTTCCAGAACGTCCCGGATCCCCAATATCAGCGGCTCAAGACTGACCTCGACGTTCTGCCTCTTGATGCTTTGAGCGAATTGCGTTCCGATGATATAGCTGACCTTATCCTGCTCGGTCTTGAGCATTGAGGCCGAAGCACTTGTCTGTTGCGCCTGAGGGGCGGCGCTGACCGCCTCCTTGGATGCCTGCTCGGCTGCAAATACGGACATTACCGTTAAGCAACACACCGCTAGTAATACAAGGTGGATTTTCGTCTTCACTGTCGTCTCCTTTAAGGTTTCAAAAACCCGCCGTGCGCCGGATCGATCGACAATCCTGGCTAAACACACAACTTCAATATGGGCGGCGATCATACCAGAACCCGAAAGCAAATGAAAGATGATTTTTCCGGGCCAACCTATTTGGTGAGAGATGCGGCGGGAAAAGGAAGAAGGGCCGCCAGTCTGAGACTTACGGCCCTTTCCAAGTGAACATTGTGATTATGCTCTTACAGCGTCCTGCGTCTACGTAACCAGCCGACAATACCGACGCCCATGCCACCAAGGACAAATACGCCCGGTGCCGGCACGGGAGTGCCACTCAGCCGTAAAGTCCCCAGTATCTCATTGTCAGAAACCGTCCAAGGCCCCGTGCCCTGTCGACTTGCCGTCGTGCCCGCAAGAGCGGGCGAAGACTTCATCCACTCGGCTTGTGTCTGGCCGCTTGGTGTGGAGCCAACGAGCCAGTAGTTCGTGCCCGGACTGAGAATCGGATGGAGCGTGGAATATCCAACCAGAAGGGGGTTGCCCTGTCCGGCCGGCCCCATCTCGCCCGTAAAGCTGAACGCCTCGATGGGGAGGCCCGGCTCTCCCGCGACATCGGTCATCAACCACACGTCAAGCTCATTTGGCCCGCCGGCCAGGCTTGCAGCCAACTCAATCGTACCCACATGGAACGACTCCGGCCCAGTAAACGAGAATCGGTGCCCGACGGCGATATCAGAAGACGTACCCACCGTCCAGCCGTTCGCAATATCATACGCATCCGTGGAATTCAGCGTGCTGAAAATCAGGCCCGCATGGCAAGGCAACGCCAAGAGCAGCCAGAACAACACACAAATTGCGTTTTTCTTCATATTCTCCAATCCTTTGCCTGAAGACTCTGGTTCCCATTGATCTTCCCAGATCAACTGCTTAGGGACAGGTCTTTGTGCCGCGCCGCACTGATCGCCTCAACCTCCGACATGGAGGATCTTGGCCACTGACCCTCCCCGCGCAGGCTCAGTCAGACCGTCCATCAGGCGGATTTGGCCAAACCGCAGGCACATGGCAAGCAAAGGTAGGAATGTACTACAAGCCTCCTGCTCGATGAGTTGAGCAGTCGATTGTCCGACACACCTCCTCCGTCTCCTGCCGCATTACCATCGCTCCAACTCTGTCCCAAACCGGAAAACGCTTCCGGCCGTTGCCCAGGAACCGTGGATACGTAACACGCCGTGAAGCCAAAATTCGCGGAGACATAGCAGCTTCACTTTCCTATTTGTATCACACCACCTATTCCTCTGTCAAGCGAAATCGCCTAAATTGCCCAACTTCTTGACCCAAGGTGGAGCAAAGGCCCGCTCGCGACTCCAAAACCCCCTTTCCGGGGATGGATTTCACGTTTCGCCCGGTACGCATGGATCAAATTCTTGTGGTCTCAGGTGTGATTTCGTGCTGGAAGCCTGGCGACGATTGTCAGGCTTGAATTGGGTTTGTAGCCGAACTTGCCGGCCGCGCCAGAGGCGCGGCCGGCAAACTCAGCTTCAAGAAGAGGGATGTGAGTTTCTGTTCTGTATTCGGCTTTCTCTATTCCTGTGGCTGTTCAGTGCTCAGACGACCTATCGCATGAGCGTTTTCCGTAGTTAGGTGCCTCCGTTCGTACAGAATGTAACGTTTTTTCCGGCAAGTCCCACATTTGCACGCGGGTTAGAAAAATGTCATTTGACACCATATAATAGCCAACCCTATGGGGGTAACCACCAGTGTTTATCATAATCTTAGAAGTTGTACAAT
>JARRQQ010000306.1:0-5633 GCA_037381725.1 Sedimentisphaerales bacterium | reverse complement strand
GCCGCAAACGCCCCTGGAGAAGATAGAGATGCTGGAACAGTTGCGAGCTATCGAACACGGCTACGACATCCTGGTCGGGGTAGTCGAGCACACCAGTGACGGCATCGACACCCGCGAACAATACGCCGAATTCGTCAAGCGATACAAAGAGAAATAGCCACAGAGGTCAAAGAGAAAAAGCAATATGTGGGTGTTCCAGAAAAGAATACTGAAAAGTGCAATAGAGAATTGGCTTGTTAGTCTGTTTACTGCAGTAGGTGTGGCTATTGGCGGATGGTCATTGTGGTTGTATAGGTCACATTTGAAGGATTGGCTTCTTTCTGCTCGATCCGTTGAAATGCTGGGTTGGGTGTGGGTTGCTTTGGTGCTGATTGTGGGCAGTCTGCCTATTTCTGTCTTCTGTCTCTATAAGAAAATGAAGCAGCGGGTCTTATTTCATGAAGATGAAGAAATGTTGGTTGTACTTGAACACAGACTAGGGAAGTATGGGGGGCAAAAACAGAATGAAATCTTGATCGATTTCCGGGAATGTGACCGCAAATGGGGTTTTCCGAATGGGAGCGCCCAGAGGCTACTGCCCGATGTTGTCGAAAAAGACAAAAGATGGAAAATCAAGGACAAGAGTGGCAATGCTATGACCATTATTCGTGATGACCCGAGGGTAACTGTGGCGAAAAAAGCGTTTGAACTTAATCAGTAAACGGACTCTCGCTTTCGCGGGAATGACATACAGGAGAATAGATGACGAAGGAAAAGGATTTGTTGGCTTCGGTAAGTGATATTTCTACGGAGAGTGAATTTTTCTCGCCGGTGCCGAAGGGGTATAAGAGGGGTAAGACGCGCTATGTGTTCGTGATGGGCACGGTGATGAGCGGGTTGGGCAAGGGGATATTCTCGTCCTGTCTGGCCAAGCTGATGCAAGACAAAGGGCTCAAGGTTGCGCCGATCAAGCTCGAGGGGTATCTGAATGTCGACTCCGGCACGCTCAATCCATTCCGGCACGGCGAGGTTTTCGTGCTCGACGATGGCATGGAGTGCGATATGGACCTCGGCACATACGAGAGGATGCTCGACCAGGACCTGAGCAAGGCGAATTTCACCACGAGCGGCCAAATCTTCAGTTCCGTCCTGAACAAGGAGCGCCACGGCGACTATCTCGGCCGGGACGTTCAGATGATCCCGCACGTCACCGGCGAGGTTAAGCTCAAGCTGCGCGAGCTGGCCCTGAAATCGGATGCCGATATTGTTTTCGTTGAAATCGGCGGTACGGTCGGCGATTTGGAGAACGCCTACTACATCGAAGCCATGCGCGAGTTAGCCTACGAGGAAGGGCCCAACAGCAGTTGCTTCGTGGCCTTGACCTACATCATGGAGCCGAAGACCTTGGGCGAGCAGAAGTCCAAAGCGGCCCAGTTGGGGATCAAGCAGCTTATGCAATGCGGGATTCAGCCGGACATTATCGCGTGCCGGGCCGCCACCGCCGCAACGGACAAGGTCCGCCAGAAGATCAGCGTCTACAGCAACGTGCCCTTCGAGCGGGTCATCAGCCTGCCCGATTCGGCCAGCATTTACATGATCCCCGCGATGCTCCGAGAAGTCGGCCTGGATTTCGAGGTGGCACGCCTCTTGAGGATCGACGAGAGAATCGACCTCGGGCATGAGCGCACGGCCTGGGCGCGGTGGTGCGATTTCACGGATAAGATCGGCTCGGCTGGGCGAAAGGTCACGATCGGCATCACGGGCAAGTACACGTCCGTTCGCGACAGCTACGCCTCGATTATCAATGCCCTCGAACACGCCGGCATTGCTTTGGGCTGCGACGTGAAGATCAAATGGATCGAGACGACCAGCCTCACGGACCAGAACGTCGCCAAGAGTCTCGGCAATGTCGATGGAATCATCGTGCCGGGCGGCTTCGGTACGCGCGGCGCCGAGGGCAAGATTACGTGCGTAAAATACGCCCGAGAAAACAATCTGCCCTATCTGGGGTTGTGCTTCGGTTTTCAGATGGCGGTGATAGAATTCGCTCGCAACGTGTGCGGCGTGACACAGGCCAACAGCACGGAGATCGAGCCGGATTGCTCCGAGCCGGTGATCGACATCTTACCCGAGCAGAAGAAGATCGAGGGTCTCGGCGGAAACATGCGGCTCGGCGGAAGGGACATCGAGATCAAACGCGATACGATGACGTGGGAGCTTTTGGGCAGGAGAGAGACGGTCAGAATGCGATTCCGGCATCGCTACGAGGTCGATCCGCGCTACATCGAGCGCTTGGAAGAGGCCGGCCTGGTCTTCTCGGGCAAAGCTCCCGATCAGCCGATCATGCAAATCCTTGAATTGCCGTCCCATCCCTATTTTTGCGGCACTCAGGCCCACCCGTGTCTGACGTCGCGGCCGCTCAGGCCGCACCCGATGTTCGTCGGCCTCGTTGCCGCCGCTATGCAGACGCAGGATCCTGGAGAGAAATCTCGCGATTGTGTGAAGGCTGTCCAAAAAGTGTGCGCTCCGTCAACCTAGCACCGGAACTCTGATTGGAGACTCTGCTACTTTTCCGCTTCCGTTTGAAGCTGTTCGATTTGGGCTTTGAGTTTGGTGTTTTCCTCGCGGAGTTTCGCCGTTTCATCTATGACGGCGTCCAGGACAGGCTCCACTTGTTTTCGGATATTCTGCTGGGCCTTCACTTTCCATTCATCCCTGTCTTGTTCGCATTGTGCGAGGAGCTTTGCCTGCTTCTCAATTTCTTTAGCGTGCTGCTCTTTCAGCTTGTCAATCTCTTGCTTGAGACGCTGCACTTGTTTTGTGAGTTCGATATTCTCGGCGGCGATGGCCCGGCTTTGTTTGATGCTGGGCGGCTCCGGCTGTGCGCACCCGGCTACGGGCATCACGGCGAAAGCAACGGCTAACACAGATGCTCCCCGGGCCAGCACTCGCATTTTCGATTTTCGATTTACGGTTTTCGATTGTGTTTCAATCGGCAACCGGCATTCGACAATCGGCAATTTCATTTCGTTGTCCTCTCAAGAAGTCGGGCTACTCGAAGAGTACTTTCAATCGTTCCTTGTCGGCCGGACTGATCTGGCTCGGCTCGGTCCAGACGGCCAGGTCGAGACTCTTTCGGCACGGACAATCCTTGCCGGCCAATGTGTGCTCGCTCGTCAGAGCGGCTTTGATAAGCTCCAGGCAGTTGTCTGTGGCCATCTGTACGTTGCCGAGGATCTCCTGGAGAAGCGTTTGTTTGTCTTTCTGATCGTGGGGTCTCCAGCAATCGTAGTCGCTGGCCAGAGCCACCAGCGCATAACACATTTGTGCCTCCCGGGCCAATTTGGCTTCCGGCATCGCGGTCATTCCGATCAGATCGCCGCCCCAGGCGCGGTGCATGAGCGATTCAGCCCGCGTGGAAAACTGAGGTCCTTCCATGCAGACGTAAGTGCCTTTGGTGTGGGTGGTTACGTTCAGGTCTTCGGCTGTATCGAGAAGTATTTGGCGAAGGCGCGCGCAAGTCGGCTCGGTCATCTCACAATGCACCGCTCCGTAGTCCGTGAAGAAGCTGCTCGTGCGCTTGTGCGTTTTGTCGATGAATTGATCGACGACGACCAGATGCCCCGGTGCGATTTCCTCGCGAAGCGATCCGACGGCCCCGCTGCTGAGTAGCGTATGGACGCCGAGCTGTTTCAGGGCGAAGACGTTAGCTGCAAACGGCACTTCGCTCGGCGCGAGCTTATGCCCGGTTCCGTGGCGATTCAGGAACGCGATTTTTCTTTTGCCGAACGTGCCGACCAGGATCGCGGCGCTCGGCTTGCCGAACGGCGTGTCGCGATCGTGCAGCTCCGCATTTTCGATTCGTTCAGCGAGCGCGTCGCCCAAGCCCGTGCCGCCGATGATGCCAATGAGTTCTTCCTTCATAGTTCGTTACCTCGTCTAACTTAATGTCACTGCTATAGTAATCCCTTCGCGACTTTTTGACAAGGCCGTCAAGAACCGTGGTGGCTTCATTCACAATTCCTCCAAGGGACAAATCCATCGTTGGATTGCCTGATATTCTCTGTGCTGGTCCGGAAAAGGGCCTGTTGACGGACCGCACAGACTACACTGCATGAAATAGCACGCGTTCCTTGCCGGCTTCCACCGAAAACTCTTGACTTTTGCCTACGGATTTGTTATCATACATGTTATCAATGGGGTGGAAAGAATTTGGGGGGGAACGCAAGCCGTACCTATTCATGCGAACCAAATCCTTCGCCTATCCGGGATAGCGGATTCGAGTGTCGATCCCGAGTGAGAAGTACTCGATGTGGTTTGAAGGGAAGAGAAAATGACCAGGTTATCACTAACCATCACCGTTGCCGCCATTGTTCTTGGGCTGACTCTATCCGTTGGAGCGGCGCCCACCGTCACGATAGAGCCCGGGCTTTATCAGGTCGGCTCGGGCGGCGAGTTCAAAGTAGTCGTCAACGAAGAGCTACCCGGCTGTGCCGCCGGCACGTCGTTCCAGAGTTTCTGCCTCGAACGCAACGAATATATTTCTTTCGGTCACACCTATTACGTGAACGTTAATGACGCCGCCGTCAACGGTGGTTGCGGCGGTCCCTCGCCCGATCCGCTCGATCCCAGAACTGCCTGGCTCTACAACGAGTTTCTCGACGAGACGTTGCCGTGCTACGATTTCGACGGCGCGGGTCGTCTGTATTCGGCGTACTCTCTCCAGCGGGCGATCTGGTTCCTGGAGGACGAATTGCAGTGCATACCCGAAGATGGTCTGGCGTACGAGTTTGTTGAGATGGCTGGCGCCAGCGACTGGTGTCTGAACGGCTACACGGGTGATATCCGCGTCTTGAATCTCTACGCAAATCCCGATCTGACGGGTTTCAGACAGGACGTCATTGGCCGCGTGGCCGCCGTCCCCGCGCCGGGCGCGCTTTCATTGTGTGCGATCGGCACGTGTCTGATCGGCTGGTTGCGAAAGCGCAAGGGTCTCTGTTAAAAGCGCACATCACAATCCGTCAGTCCTTCTTCGTTCCACGTGGGATTGGCCGGACTAAGTGAAAGCTCAACGCGCCGTGTGTCTTGCAGGAAGCAGGACGCACGGCATTTCTATTCTTTCATCAGTGTCTCGAAGTGGCGCGTGCTCTATCGAACGTGAATTTCCGACTTTCCCTTGACAGTGACGATCAAGAGTCCGCGTTCACGGTCGAACCGCTTGTCGGCGGATTCGTCGGCACCGGCCGCAATATTCCGGATGTGAACTTCTCGCGGTTCTTCTTCGACCCCCGAAAACAATACGCAGCACCGCTCATTGTCCCAGCCGTCCACTGTCAGCATGACGCCATCCTGGCCATCGCGGATATTGCGTATCATGCAAGGTGCGTGCACGAACCACCCGTGATAGGCCAGCTTTCTCACGTCATATATTCTGCCTTTGCCATAGAGTTCCGGGACATGGGCCTGCACGGTTCCCGGGTTAATAGCCGGGCCGCCGGCTATCTGTGCTCTCAAATTGAAGGAATCGGGTAATAGCCCCTGTCGTTCACGGTCGCTGACGGGCCAGCTCATCTGAAGCCCGGTCGCCGTGATCCCCTTGGCGATCTTCTCCCAGGGGCCATCCGGATCGTATTGACTCAACAAGTGCAAAGCCG
>JARRQQ010000305.1:9477-14557 GCA_037381725.1 Sedimentisphaerales bacterium | reverse complement strand
ATCGCAAGGAGGTCACGGGTAGCCTGGACGAGACAGTCGTCACGAGCATCCGCGACAGGCTCCATCAATTGAAGGAACTGGATGAGCGACGAGAATCCATTATCAAGTCTCTCGAAGAGCGCGAGCTGCTGACGGATGAGTTGAAGGGCCAGATCATGCAGGCCGAGACGATGACCGTGTTAGAGGATATCTATCTGCCGTACCGGCCGAAGCGGCGGACACGCGCGACAATCGCCAGGGAGAAAGGGCTGGAGCCGCTGGCGGAGTTGATTCTCGCCCAGGACCCCGCTACGGATCCGGCGGCGCAAGCCTTGTCTTTCGTCGATGAGAGCAAGGGTGTCGAATCGATCGAGGCAGCCCTGGCCGGAGCCAGAGACATCATCGCCGAGCAGGTCAACGAGGACAAAGCCGCGCGGGCTCGGATTCGCGAGCTCTTTTTCAAGGAAGGTAGTTTCCAGACCAAAGTCATAGCGGGTAGAGAGGAAGAGGGAAACAAGTACGAGGATTACTTCGACTGGCAGGAGCCGGTGGCTAAAGCGCCGTCCCACAGGATACTGGCCATGCGCCGAGGCGCGCGGGAGGAGTTTCTGAGACTGCAGGTCGTCGCCCCCGAAGATCGGGCCATGCGGATTCTTGAAGGTCTGTTCGTCAAAGGCCGATCCGCCTGCTCGGCGCAGGTCGAGGAGGCCGTCGCGGACAGCTACAAGCGGCTATTGTCGCCGTCCATGGAGACGGAGATTCTCACGGCGACCCGACAGCGTGCCGACGCCGAGGCCATTCGGGTCTTTGCCGAGAACCTGCGCGAGTTGCTGCTGGCTTCTCCTTTAGGCCGCAAGAACGTCCTGGCTATAGACCCCGGCTTTCGCACGGGGTGCAAGGTTGTCTGTCTCGACCGCCAGGGGGCGCTCAAACACTCCGACGTGATCTACCCGCACCACGGCCAAAGGGCGATTGCCGCCGAGACGGCGAAAGTCATCTCCCTGTGCGAACAATACGATATCGAGGCCATCGCTATCGGCAACGGCACGGCCAGCCGCGAGACCGAGGCGTTCATCAGGAATATCAAGCTGCCGCGAAGCATCCCCGTCATTGTCGTCAACGAGAGCGGCGCTTCGATTTATTCGGCGTCGAAAGTGGCCCGCGAAGAGTTCCCCAAGGAGGACGTTACCGTTCGCGGCGCGGTTTCCATCGGACGACGGCTCATGGACCCGCTCGCCGAACTGGTGAAGATCGAGCCCAAATCAATCGGCGTCGGCCAATATCAGCACGACGTGGATCAGTCGTTGCTCAAGCAGGGTCTCGACGACGTGGTCGTCAGTTGCGTCAACAAAGTCGGCGTCGAGGTGAACACCGCCAGTAAACAACTGCTCACATACGTCTCGGGCTTAGGGCCGCAGCTCGCCCAGAACGTGATCGACTATCGCGACGAAAACGGTCCCTTCACGTCGCGTCGGCAATTGAAGAAGGTTCCTCGCCTCGGAGCCAAGGCCTTCGAGCAGGCGGCGGGGTTTCTACGAATTCGCGATGCCGAGAATCCGCTTGATTCGAGCGGCGTTCACCCGGAGAGCTATCACGTCGTGGATGCGATGGCCGCGGATACGGGCGTCGCCGTCGCGGACCTGATGAAAGACGAGTCGTTGCGCAAAAAGATACGCCTGCAAAACTATGTCACCGAAATCGTGGGGTTGCCGACGCTCAATGACATCATGCAGGAATTGGCCAAGCCGGGCCGGGATCCCCGCAGGCAATTCGAGGTTTTCAGCTTTGCAGAAGGCGTCAACACAATCGAGGATCTGGAAGTCGGCATGAAGCTGCCGGGAATCGTCACCAACGTAACGGCCTTCGGCGCGTTCGTCGATATCGGCGTGCACCAGGACGGCCTCGTGCACATCAGTCAGTTGGCCGACCATTACGTCAAAGAGCCAAGTGACGTGGTGAAGGTGCATCAGAAGGTCAGGGTGACGGTGCTCGACGTGGATCTTGCCAAAAAGCGAATCAGCCTGTCCATGAAAGACGGCTCAGCGTCAAAGAGTCGCGGAATCCCGCCTCGACGCAAATCGAACAGACCAATACCCCGATGAAGGGGCGCAAGCTCGAACCTCATCAAGCCTTTGCAATTCGACGGTAAGTATGGTAAGATAGTTGAATAGACTATCTATGACCGATTTTGACGTGCTGGAAGAAAGGCTGAGAATGAAGCGTTTTGGACTACTATGGATAGCCCTAGTAGTTATATTTGCGATTTGCGGATGTAAGAAGAAGCAAGCTGAGACCTCCGAGCAGGCCGTCGTCGCGGCTCAAGCTGAACCTGCGGAACCCAATGAGCTGGCCAAGCAGCCGGAACCCGTGGCGGAAGTGAAAAAGCAAGAGCCGGTCACGGAAGCCCCCGCAGAAACCGAGATCACACTGGAGCCCGCTCCCGAGGAACCTCCCGCCGAGCCGGCCAAGCCCGCCAAAGCCATCCCTCCGGACATGACGTTGCAGAAGGCGGTGGCCAAGGGCGATTTTGACGCGGTTGAGGCCCTGGTCGACGCCGGTGCCGACGTGAACGAAAAGGCTCACAAGGACGTTACGCTCTTGCATATCGCTCTGATTCAGGGCTATCAAGACGTTGCCGTATTGCTTGCCTCAAAGGGCGCGGATATCAACGCCGCGATGACTGACGGCACGATTCCATTGCACTTTGCGGCCATGCGGGATTGCATGATCGTGGCCGAGTTCTTTCTCGACGAAGGATCCGACGTCAATGCCATGAGCGAAGGGCAGGGGACGCCATTGCACTACGCCGCCCAGGCTGGACCTGGCGAAGCAGCAGAGGAAGAACGACGTCGTCGATTGTCTCATCGAGCATGGGGCCGTGGAGGAAGAGTCAGCGTCCGCCGGTTGAGATTTTGAAAGGTGAAACGAATGAAGGATTGTGTGAATCGCCGGCAGTTTCTCAAGAGTTCGGTTATCGGTTCGGCCGCCGTCGCGTCGGCGCTGAGTTTTGAGGAGAAGGCTTTGCTGGCCGCCGCGAGGAAATCGAACGGACCGGCGGCGGATTCGGTCAACGGTTTGCCGGCGGGCAAGATTGGCAAGGTCAAGATCAGCCGGATCATCTGCGGCGGAAACCTGATCGGCGGATTTGCGCATAGCCGCGACTTAGTTTACGTCTCCTCTTTGCTCAAGCATTACTTCACAGATGAGAAGATCATTGAGACGCTCCAGATATGCGAAGAGAACGGGATCAATACGATCATTACAGGCTCCAGCTCGGGGCCACTTCTTAAAAAGTACTGGGATGAGCGGGGCGGGAAAATCCAATGGATCGCGCAGTGCGCCGCGCAAACGGACGATCTCACGGGCGACGTTAAGAAAGCCATTGACGGTGGAGCCGTCGGCGCCTTCCTGATCGGCAATATCGGTGACCTTTGGGCACGCAGCAAAAGGACGGACCTGATCGGAAAGGTCGTGGAGTTCGTCAAGGATAACGGCCTTGTTGGCGGCGTCGGGGGCCACAACCTCGGCACACCGATGGCCTGCGAAGAAGCGGGGATAGGCGCCGATTTCTACATGAAGACACATCACAGCACGGGGTACTGGTCCACGCGAAAGCCCGACCAGGTTAAGGACGTGATCGACAATTATAGCGTGGACAATTACTGGGATAAGTTTCCTGAGAAGACCGTCGAGTTTATGAAGACGATGACCAAGCCGTGGATCGCCTACAAAGTCTTGGCGGCCGGGGCGATTCACCCCAGGGACGGTTTCAAGTTCGCCTTTGAAAATGGCGCCGATTTTCTCTGCGTGGGGATGTTCGATTTCCAGATCATAGAAGACGCTTTGATAGCAAAGAATATCCTCTCCGGTCAACTGAATCGCCAGCGACCCTGGAGAGCATAAGGATGGGGGGGCTTTTCACAGTACCACAGTGAAGTACAAGGGGCGGCGGATCAATTGCAATCCGGATATGAACACAACTTGATGGCCCGCGCCGGCATCTTTACGATCATTGTGCTCTCGCTTAGCCTGATAGCGAATGGCCAGGAGGCAAAGGTCTACTGGAACCAATTTCGCGGCCCCAACGGACAAGGGCTAGTGGATACGGAGCAGATTCCCGCTCATTTCGGCCCGGAATCGAACGCTCTGTGGAAGACTGCGATCCCGCCGGGGCACTCATCTCCCGTCATCTGGGAGAACCGAATCTTCTTTACGGGCTTCAAACCTGGCAAGGAAAAAGAGCTCATCACGTTTTGTGTGGGCCGCGACAACGGCAAAATCCTGTGGCGACAGGTTGTTCAGGCTCAAACAAAGCTTCGATTTCATCCGATGAATAATCCCGCCTCTTCCACGCCGGCCGCGGACGATAGACACGTTTATGTCTATTTCGGGACCTATGGCCTAATCTGTTACGACCACGCGGGAAATGAGATTTGGCACCGCAAAATCGACATGCCGAAAAGCAAGTATGGCATGGCGACCTCGCCCATCGTGTTTGAAGAAAAAGTAATCCTGGTTCTGGATGCCGATGACGGAACATCGCGGCTGCTGGCGATTGATCGAGACACTGGCAAGACCGTCTGGGAACAGCCGCGATCGTTGTTCAAAGCCGGCTGGTCCACGCCCATGATCTGGCGTCACGGTCAGACCGAGGAGCTTGTCGTGTTAGGATACAAACGCCTGACGTCCTACGATCCGTCTACCGGCGACGAGATTTGGTGGGCCGGGGGTTTTCCACAGGAAACGGTCGGCGTCCCCGTGGCTGGAGCTGGGCTTCTCTTTGCCAGCGGCGCGGCCCTGGGCGGGCGCGGAGACGAGAAGCTCGATGCCGCTGCAACGTGGAAGATGACAGTCAAAGAGTTCGACCGCAATCACGACAACCAGATACAGCGAGATGAAATGACGAAAGGCTTCGCTTTCATCCAGCGGCCGGAGTTGCCCAAGGACAATCCCGGTTACGGGTTGCCCGTCAGAAGCATGGACACTCTGCTCAGAATCTTCGACCATAACAAGAACGGCGTCATCAGCGAGGCCGAATGGATGCAGTCGATGTCGGATTTCGCCGCCCGAAGCCAACCCAATCTTCTGGCCATTCGCCCCG
>JARRQQ010000305.1:0-9450 GCA_037381725.1 Sedimentisphaerales bacterium | reverse complement strand
GACACCCTCACTGCTCTATTGCCGGGGAAAACTCTACCTCTTACGGGACGGCGGTGTATTAACCTGCCTGGAGGCGCCAACCGGCAAGGAAATCTTCCGCGAGCGGATCGGGGCACCGGGGCAATACACGGCGTCGCCCATCGCCGCCGGCGACAAGATTGTCGTTGCTTCCACACGCGGGGTCGTGACGGTCATCCAAGTTGGTGACGAGTTGAACGTTCTGGCGAGGAACGATTTTGGAGAGAGGGTTTTTGCGACTCCGGCTATCACTGAGAATAAGATATACCTGCGGACAGTAGGGCATTTGTACGCCCTGGGCGAGTGAAACGCACGGAATTGTCGATCGCTGAGAAGCCGTGCGAAAACGCCTTTGCGGTGGTAGGAGTTGATCTAATTTAGAGCTTGTCTTTTCGACAATATATGGCATAATGTGAAATTGTCAGGCGATACGAATGGCTTATCAGCCGCAATAGAAAGGACCCCAGTTATGTCAGAGAAGAAGCATGTAGATCGTCGTGGTTTCCTCAAGAAGTCCATCGCGGCCTCGGCCGGCGTGTCACTGGGGCTTCGCAGCTTCGAGGAACAGAACTTAATGGCCCAGACGGCTGGCGGCTCGAACCGTTCCGCTATGGCCGGTGGGAGCGGCAACAAATTGCCTTTGGGCAAGATCAAGAATCTCAAGATCAGCCGGGTGTTCTGCGGCGGCAACCTGATTGGCGGCTGGGCACACAGCCGGGACCTGGTGTATGTCTCGTCGCTGGTCAAGGCCTACCACACGGACGAGAAGGTGTTCGAGACGCTGGAGCTGGCCGAGGAGAACGGCATCAATACCATCCTGACCAATCCCGTTTCCGATAGGGTCATCAACCGCTACTGGAATGAACGGGGCGGCAAGATCCAGTGGATTTCCGACTGCGCTTCCGGGCCGGACATCCAAACCGGCATCAAACGCTCGGTGGACAGCGGCGCGCACGCCGTGTACATCCAGGGTGGTCTGGTCGATAACGCCATCAAGAAGGGCCAGGTGAACTTGCTAGGCGAGGCGCTCGAGTACATCAAACAACTCAAGGTGCCGGGCGGAATAGGCGCTCACGAGCTGGATTCTGTCAAGACCTGTGTCAAGGCAGGTCTCAAGCCGGACTTTTGGGTCAAGACGCTGCACCCGGACAAATACTGGTCGGCGACGCCGAAGGAAAACCGCAAACCGTTCGACGTCATCAGCGGCGCCAGCAGCGACCACGACCATTATCACGATAATATGTGGTGCCGCAATCCCCGGGAGACCATCGAGTACATGAAGAATCTGGAACAGCCGTGGATCGCCTTCAAGGTCCTGGCCGCCGGAGCGTTTCATCCCAGGCAAACCTTCAAATACGTCTTCGAGAGCGGGGCTGATTTTGCCTGTGTGGGCATGTTCGATTTCCAGATCATCGAGAACACGCTCATTGCCAAGAAAGTCTTTGCGGGCAAGATCGACAGGCAACGTCCCTGGAGGGCGTAAGAAGAATTCACCTTGCAAACGACACGCGAACAACTGAGCGGGCGCCTCAGAGAGAAATGCTCAGACGCGAATTCCTGAAAACGACTGTCGTGACGGCGGCGGGTCTGTTGGTCGGCGAGAGGAGTGTCCGCGCGGTCGGCGAACAGAAGGCGTCACGACCTAATATTCTGTTCATCATGAGCGACGACCACGCCGCCCACGCCATCAGCGCCTATGGCAGCCGGGTCAACAAAACGCCCAATATCGACCGCATTGCTCGCGAGGGTATGCGCTTCGATGAGTGCATGTGCACGAATAGTCTCTGCGCTCCGAGCCGGGCGGTGATCCTCACCGGAAAATACAGTCACGTCAACGGAGTGACGGATAACAGCCGCCGGTTCGACGGCAGCCAGCAGACCTTGCCTAAGCTGCTCCAGAAGGCGGGCTATCAAACAGCCATCGTGGGCAAATGGCATCTCAAGACGCCGCCGACGGGCTTCGATTACTCGAACGTCTTGCCCGGTCAGGGCGTGTATCACGATCCCGTCATGATCGAGAACGGAGTCAGGAAAAAGCACACCGGGTATGTGACCGATCTGATTACGGATGCGGCCTTAGAGTGGCTGAAGAACCGCCGGGCCGACGCGCCGTTCTTTATGATGCTTCACCATAAGGCGCCGCACGCCAATTGGGAGCCTGACGAGAAACACTCAAGTCTGTATGAACGCTCCGATATTCCCGAGCCTCCCACCTTCGATGACACATACGAGGGCCGAACGGATCAAATCAAGAATCATCGCCTCCACGTGGGGCTGAAACAATGGGACCTTCATTTCAAACGATTCGGCTCGCTTCCGGAGGGCATGAGCGAGCAGGAGGCGAAGGAGTGCGTCTACCAGGTCTTCATGAAGAACTACTTGCGTTGCATCGCTTCGGTGGATGACAACGTCGGGCGGGTTCTCGACTACCTCGACAAGACGGGTTTGCGGGATAACACGATTGTCATATACACGTCCGACCAGGGCTTCTTTCTCGGCGATCACGGCTTGTACGACAAGCGTTTCATGTACGAACAGTCCCTGCGCATGCCGTTCTTGATGCGGTATCCGAAAGAAATTTCTCCGGGTTCGGTTGCGGACGAGATCGTTCTGAATCTGGATTTTGCTCCAACCCTGCTGGACTACGCGGGTGCTTCAATATCGGCGGATATCCAGGGACGGAGCTTCCGGGTAATTGCGAGCGGCCGGACGCTCAGCGATTGGCGAATGGCGATGTACTACCGGTTCTATGAGTCGGCCTTTGGTGTCGGACCCCAGGAGGGCGTCAGAACGCGGCGATACAAGCTCATCCATTTTCTGTACGGTGACGAAGGCTGGGAACTCTACGATCTTGAAAAAGACCCGGACGAGATGGAGAACCTATTCAGCGATTCGGAACATCGGCAGCTTGTCAAGACGCTCAAGACGGAGATGGAATCGCTCAAGAGACAGTACGGCGTACCTTCCTGAGGGGAAATCGTCGAAACTCTAGGCCGCACGCGGTTTTTCGTTAGTAGCCTTTGAAGTCTCTCATCCAGTCCGGCCAATCCTCCGGCCCGGCGCCGCCGGCCTCGGTCCAGGGGCCGTTCGGGTCGAAGTATCGGTGCCACTTGAGCGTCCACAACTCTTTGAGCCCGACCTTTCTGACCGAGCCATCCAGAAAAGCGCCGTTGACGGCCCGCTCGTGCCGGTCGATGCAGAAGTATTGCATCGCGCTGAGTTGCGGATTGGCGCCCGCCGGGATTTCAGGCGGGCAGACATCATCCGCCGGGGGTTTGTCCAGTTTGTGCGGTCGCGATCCTCTCCAGATACAGTCCAGGAAGACGGGCACCAAGCTCGCATTGCCGAGATCACTGAGGGATCCCGTGCCTGCAGAAGACTGTGAACAGTCGAGAAGCCAATCGTTCAGACCATAGCTGCAGAACGGCTTCGGCTCGAACAACCACCAAGCATGATACTTCGTGCCGGCACTGATATAGGCCATCGCCCAGTAACGCTCTTGGGTCAGCACGCCGATGCCGAGGTCCGTCGGAAGCTGCTCGGGCTGGGCGACGTAAGGTTTCGTCGCCATTGGGCACACAAAGAGCGAGTCTTTGCAGCCGCGATAGTAAGGCTCCATGGGGCCGATCCAGGTATCTCCGTGGACCTGCCTGAAGAACTTGTTGTCGTTAGTATCGGCGTACATCTCGAACATGAAACCCCACTGGCGCACGTTGCCCTGACAAGCGATAGCTTTTGCCAGCCGCGAGGCCCGCCGCAACGCCGGCAAGAGTTATGTTTCTGTCCCACCCCATCTGCCAACAGTCCACAGAATCGACTGTGTAACGTACTAACTAATAGTCCTTGAAGGATCTCATCCACTCCGGCCAGCTTTCACGGGTGGCACCGCCGGCCTTGGTCCAGCGATTCGCGGTCGCGAACTTGCGATGCCACTTCAACGTCCACAGCTCTTTGAGTCCGGTCCTTCTGGCGGAACCGTCCAGAAAGGCGGCATCGACGAATCCATCGTGCCGGTTAATACAGAATCGCTGCATCGAATTTGTACAGCCGCAGGGCGATCAGCAGAACGATCACGGCGATCACGACCAAGATTTCTATGAGCGTGAAGGCCCTTGGTTTGGACATCATGTTTCTCCTTTTGAGAAAGCCTTTCCAAACCGACTACCGCCGGTTGCCGCGGATGCAGTCCGGCGTCCGGATCATCTTTCATGATTATACCGGATCGCTTTGGACCGTACAATCTGCAAGCGGCAGATTGTTCAAGACACAGAAGAAGCTGCGAACGGAACGTCTGTAGCCCGATTTCTGGGCGCAAACTTCTTAGCGAATGAGAATTCGGCCCCCAGAGGATCAGTCAAGTGACTTGCTGGCCCGAGGGGTCCGGCCGTGGGCACCCATGTTGACGCGGCTACCGTTCGGGGCGGGTTCGTCGCCAACTTCGGTCTCGGGATTGCCCGCGTCGACGCAAGGGCTGGTGACCTCGTCCATGATCCAGCTTTCGCTGGTCGGGTCCCAGCGACCGGCTTGAGACCTGAGATGGTAGTCTCTGTTCACAGGGTCGGCGAACAAAGGATCTACGTCGATGTTGCCCTCCTCTTCCTCTCCTTTGGGGCCGCCTTGAATGTCGTTGTAGCGCAGATCGTATTCGTCCTCCATGACCATGTCCCAAACGTACATCTCGTTATCCCAGACGATATTGTTCCAGACGATCCCCGGCTTCTCGACAGACCAATCGGTCACCCAGTCCAGGTCCAGCCCGCTGGGCCGGTTGTGCACGATTGTGTTGTTGATGATCCGAGGCATGCCGTAGTTGTTGTAGATGCCTCCGCCGTATACCGCCTCGTTATGCGCGATGACGTTATTGGCTACCAGGGGCGCGGCCTCCGAGTAGATCCACATCCCTCCGCCGAGATAAGCGACGTTATCGACGATTCGATTATAGGTAATCACCGCCTCGGAATAATCCGCGCACATAATCCCAGCCCCGTAGGGCGACGTGTTGTTGGCGATCAGACAATGATCGATCAAAGGACTGGATGGCACCGAGCTCGTCTCGAAGGACATTCCGCACACGATAGCTCCTCCCCGGGTGTCCTCCCAATTATCACTGTAACCCGTCTTGTTCACGTATTCGATCCTGCAGTACTGCAAAATATCATCGTCGTCCGTGTCGACGAAGCGGATTCCGTACCAGCCTTCATCGGTGTTGACTGCCGTGAAGACAATCGGTTCCTGCTCGGTGCCGACCGCACGCAGCGTTGATCGAAATCCCACCCTGAACCTGTAGTGGCCGGTGAACTCGACCACAACGCCCGGCTCGATGACAAGCGAGCGTCCCCGTTGGACCTCGACGTCGCCGGTCACGACGTAGGGGCTATTCTGCTTCGTCCACATGCCACCGACCTCACCCGGCGGAACAAACGCTCCTATGATTCCCATCCCGCACAAGGTCACCATCCTATCGGCACCGTTGCTGCTTGTCGAATGAACGCAGAGTGAGTTGCTGTAGCGTTTCTCTACTGTGGGAGCGAAGCCGACGTCCACTGAGATCGATTCGCCCGGCGTCAAGATCCGATTGCTGATCGGCCCAGCGATGTAGAAGCCGTTGTTGGGTTCAGAAAGCTCGATGCTCTCTACCGTGAACTCCAGCGCGCCGGTATTTGTGATTTTGAGTGTTTCCGTCGTCTCGTCGCCGACGCTGATCGCGCCGACGTCAATGGATGAGGCTGGCGCGAGAGTCATCAGGGGCAGTTCCGACTGATTCTCGTAAGCTCCGATATCGACGAGGCTGCTGGAGAGTCGCGCATTGCCGGCCAGATCGAATTCCTCGTGGCCCAATTTGATGCCGCCGTTGATGCAGGGCGAGTCGCTTCTCAGCGCCCAGTTCGCCGCCGAACCGTCGTAGTCCGCCCCAATCCCTCCGCTGGGATCGAAGAAGCGAGGATCCAGGTCAATGTTGCCCTGGCCCGGATAGCCTCCTTGAACGTCGCAGAATGTCACCTCGCTGAGGGACTCGTAGCTATCTACCTGATAGATGCCGTTGCCCCAGACAATCGTGTTCGCCAGCACGATGTAGGAGGCGCTGCTCAGAATAGCGCCCGGAAAGTTGTTCACGATGGTGCAGTTTTCGAGCTGCAGGGAACTCTCTCCGACGCCGCAGATTCCTCCGGTCTGAGGGAATTCGCCCATCGAGGCGTTGTTGGCGATCAGCGTGTTGCTTATCACCAGATCGCTGTCCTGGGCGTAGATCGCGCCCGCGACGTCGCCGATATTGTTGGTGATTCTGCAGTATGTGATGGTCGGAACTGAGGTGTCACAATAGATCGCTCCTCCGCGCATATCGCTCGTGACCTGAGTGGACGATTCATAGCCTTTCTTCGAGAGCGTGATCGAGCAGTAGCTCAGTAAATCGTCGTCACCCGAGTCCAGGAACCGCAGTCCTTTCCAGCCTGTCTGTTTGTTGGCCGCGGTGAATTCTATCGGTTCGGTTGCCGTCGCCTGCGCACTTAGGCGCGCGTCCGGGCCGACCGTCAAGCTGTGCGGTCCCACGAACACGATACGCACGCCGGGCTCGATCACCAGCTCGCCGTCGGTCGCCACGCGAATGTCCCCGTGGACATAGTAGGGCGATTCGGCGGCGGTCCAGGTTCCCGATACCTCGCCCGCCTCGACTTGGGTTCCTCCATCGATGGCGACGCCGGTGAGCATGACGTATTTGATCCGGTCGTGACCGTAGTTGATGCTGAGGAGGCCATACAGGCTGCCGGCCTGCGTCGGGCGGAACCTCACGTTGACCACCGCTTGCCGGCCGGGCCGTTCGATGGTCACAGGCCCCGCAACGTCCGAGTAGTCGTCACCTGAGAGCGACGCTACGAAGCCTTCCGGGCAGGAGACTGAGTTGACGGCCAAGGGGCCTTCTGTGTTGTTCTTGAGATAAACTGGGATGGGTTCGGATTCCACGCCCGGACTGGTCCGAATCAGCACGGAACCCGGGCTGACCTCCAGACCGCACGGGACGGGTTGGATGTTCACGACGGTCTCATCCACGTAGGCCAGGGCGATCTCGGCCGGCAGATGATACCACGCTTCGGTGATCTGGTCGGGTGCGTTCCGGCCCCAACCGAAGTTGAGGTGGTATTCTCCCTCCGTGTTGTAGCCGTCGCAGACCGCCGCGTGTCCCGCGCCTAAGGTCGGATACGTCAGGCCGAGGATGGCAGGTGCGCCGTTGACGATATTTTCCCTGAGCACGGTGAGGTACTCGCTGGACAGCCCGCCGGTCAGCTCGGCCGAACGAAAGCCGAACTTGTTGAGAATGGCCAGCCGCGCATCGTACAGATAAGCGCCCGAACCTTTGCTGGAGTAGTCCATCGTCAGGGTGATTCCACAGGCGAAACTCAAGGCCGCCGCATCCAAGTCGTCCGCTTCCGCTTGCTGGCTGTACTTGAGTTTGAGTGCGACGAGATACGCATTGAGCTGGTCGAGAGAAGGAAAATCGTAGCGGGCGCTGTCAGCATCGATATCGATTCCGCTGTAGGTGGAGTAGCCATCCGACGCGTCGAAGGTCGCGTCGCACAACTGGTAGTAGTTGAGGATTTGTGCCATGGCGGTCGCTACGCAACCAACGACACATCTGTCGCCGCCTATCGGGTCCAGCGGACAAAGAGCGTTGTACGGCGTACTCTGGTGCCAGGTCGTCTCCACCAGGCCGCCGGTGACGGTAGTATTCTCAGCGGGCCACTGCCGGAATTCGCCCCTGGCCGGCTGTTCCATAACGCCGCCAGCGAACAGGTTCCATCGGGCGTTGTTTTCTCTCGTCCGGGGTAGCGTGGATTCGGCTGCTTCGCGCAGCCTGAATCTCATGTCTTCTTTCAACATGCGGCATAAGGGGTTATCGCCATCATCCTCCGGTGGGAACGAGCTTCTGAGAGAGTAGGCGACAATTGGAGTGATGGCCGTGTCGGTGGAGACCGCGATGAACCCTCGCGGTTCCAGTTCCGCAATGTAGGCCAGGACGGTTCCATCGTCGTCGCAGACTTCGCGGAATCCCGTGGCCGTCGGTTCAGGTGTCGCCGAGAGGACGCGCGGCCCGGCCCCGAGTTGGGCGGCGCGCATCTTGAGAAACGCATCAGCGGCTGCTCGCACCTGATCCGGGCGGGCGGGTTCGGCTGTCACCGCCGAGCACAACAGCAGCGATAAAGCAAGTGACGCCGCAGCGAAACCCTGCTCCCTAACGAAAGAACGCATCACGAAACCTCCGATTTGGCTTGTTGGCCCTCCCTCCAAGGGTATTCTCGCAGCCGCATGACTATCGAGGACACCACGCCCCGGCCAACAATTCCCCTATCCGGAATCCAACCACATCCTACACGGAGACCCTCCTGACAACCCGCTCATTGTGGATCAAGGCAAGACGCCACTCACTCTCGAAGCTTCCCATAATAAAATCATTGTATGCCTTCGAGGGCGATTTGTCAAATGTTTTT
Organism: Sedimentisphaerales bacterium; assembly: GCA_037381725.1. Classification (GTDB taxonomy): domain Bacteria; phylum Planctomycetota; class Phycisphaerae; order Sedimentisphaerales; family Anaerobacaceae; genus JAFGTG01. The sequence continues at coordinate 949 of JARRQQ010000305.1, read as the reverse complement.
CTTGTCTTTGACCGCAGATCGCGTATAGTACAGGGTCCGTGGTGGGTGGGTAGAGAGGATGATATTCTTGGAGTTAGCTCGAATGGCGAAAAAGAGTCAATGTGAAAGATGCACCGGTCTGTGTTGCAGGTACTTTGCCCTGCCGATTGAGACGCCGGAAAACAAGGAAGACTACGACGATATACGATGGTATCTCTGTCACAAAGACGTCACCGTCTTTGTCGAGGACGGCGATTGGTACCTGAACATCAAGAACAAGTGCCGTCACCTGTCCCAGAAGGACCATCGGTGCAATATCTACAGCCAGCGTCCTCGGATCTGCAGGAAATATCGCCACGCGGATTGTGATTTCATCGACGGCGAGTACGACTACGAGCTGCATTTCACCAACGACCGGGAGATGGAGGAGTACATCAAGATCAAGTTCGACAACAACTTGACTGAGAAGAAGGGATCAAAGCTCGCCCGTAAGCGCAAGGCGAAAACGAAATGAAGATACCGCCAGTCAAGGGAACGCGTGATTTCTATCCGCAGGACATGGCCGTCCGGAATTTCATCGTGGACGGCTGGAAGAAGGTCTCGCTGCGCAACGGCTTCGAGGAATACGACGGGCCGATCTTCGAGTACCTCAAGATGTTCCAGATCAAGAGCGGCGACGAGATCGTCGAGCAACTCTTCTCGCTCCGGGACAGGGGAGGCAGAGACCTGGCTTTGCGCCCCGAGATGACCCCGACGTTAGCCCGCATGGTCAACCAGCGAATCAATGCGTTACCCAAACCCATCAAATGGTTTTCCGTCCCAAGGTTATTCCGCGCCGAGCGCCCCCAAAAGGGCCGGCTTCGTGAGTTCTTCCAATGGAACATCGACATTATCGGCGTCGATCAGACTTTGGCTGATGCGGAGATCATATTCACGACGGTGGATTATCTTAGAGAAGTGGGACTGACGC
>JARRQQ010000304.1:0-7400 GCA_037381725.1 Sedimentisphaerales bacterium | reverse complement strand
GGCAGCTGGTGTTAACCCTGGTAGTTCAACAATCTTTATCCAGTCTCGGGTGCCTGAGCACGCTGAACTGCATACCTTGCTTTCCATGATTACGCCTTTAGGCTGGTTAGAACGCGTGCCCAGTTATAAAGATCAGCAGGATAGACTGAAAGATCGTGATTTAAGCACCTATGGGTTCCTTGGATACCCATTGCTGCAAAGTGCCGATATCCTGATGTACAAGGCTGGGCATGTTCCAGTTGGTGAAGATCAGGTCGCACACATTGAATTAACACGAGAAGTAGCTCGTCGCTTCAATCATTTGTATGGAAAAGAAGCTGATTTCGAAGAGAAAGCGCATACTGCTATCAAAAAGATGGGTAAAAAGAATGCCAAAATTTACAATGCTTTGCTCAAGCGCTATCAGGAGCAGGGCGATGCAGAAGCTTTATCGGTAGGACAGGCGTTACTGGACTCACAGCAAAATATCAGCATCGGTGACCGTGAACGGTTACAGGGATATCTTGAAGGTGGTGGTCGAATTATTCTTCCTGAGCCACGGTCCTTATTAACGCAGGCTTCAAAAATGCCAGGGCTGGATGGACAGAAGATGTCCAAGTCCTATAATATCTTCACCTCGGCCAGAAAGACCGCAATCTCAGACGCCGCTTTACTCGGCTCGCCCAAGTTGCTCTCGATCAACGATACGATCTTCGAGCCGATGATGACGCCGTCGGCCCCCGCGCGAGCGACCGTGGCCGCGTGCTCGGCGCTGCTGATTCCAAAACCCACGCACACGGGCACGTCGGTCAGCGCTTTCAACTTGCCGACCAAGTCCCCCACGGTATCCGAGAGCTTCTCCCGGCTGCCCGTCACGCCCAGGACCGAAACGGTGTAAATGAAACCGGTCGTGTTGGATGCGATAAGCTTCATCCGTTCCGGCTCGGTGTTCGGCGTGACCATAAAGACGGTGTCAAGACCCGCCGACGTAGCGGGACCTATAACCTCATCCGCGTCGTCAATACTTAAATCGGCAATGAGAACGCTATTGACGCCGGCCTGGTGAAAGTCGTCGAAGAATCGCTCCGCTCCATAGTGATAGACGAGGTTGTAATACATCAAAAGACCGATGGGGATATCTTTGTGAGCCTCGACGGTCCGGATGAATTCCAGGGCCTTCTTCACGTTCATTCCGCTGTTGACAGCTCGAATATCCGCCTTCTGGATCGTCGGCCCGTCCGCGATGGGATCGGAAAAAGGAATGCCCAGCTCGAGCACATCCGCCCCGGCGTCAATCGCCGCTTTGACGATGGCAAGGCTCGTATCAAAATCCGGATCGCCGACGACAAAAAACGGGATCAAGGCCGCCCTGTGCTGGTCTTTAAGCTCCGAAAAAACCTGTTTGTACGTCCTCATCGACAAAATCCCCTCTTACAGAAGTAGGGTGTGCAACTCGTCCCTTGGGGACTCGTTGCACACGCGGTTGCCCGTCACGCACGCGCACTCAATCCTCAAGCGGTCGAAACTTCTCCACGATGGAAACATCTTTATCTCCCCGGCCGGAGAGATTGACGACGGCCACGGTATCCGGGTCCAGCCGGCCTTTCTGGCTGACCAGATACGCCAGGGCGTGGGTACTCTCCAAGGCCGGGAGAATCCCCTCAGTCCGGGTCAGCAATCCAAAGGCGTCCAGCACCTCGTCATCTTGCGCCGCCACGTACTCGGCCCGGCCGGTATCTTTGAGCAAACAGTGCTCAGGTCCGACGGCCGGATAGTCCAATCCAGCGCTGACCGATTCGGTGTCGCAAACCTGGCCGTTCTCGTCTTGAAGCAGATAAGCCTTCGCCCCGTGGAGGATGCCGACGCGACCGGCTACAAGGCTCGCGGCATGCTGGCCAACCTTTAGACCTTGCCCACCGGCCTCAACACCGATCAGCCGGACGTCCTCATCATCGAAGAAACCTGAGAAGACGCCAATCGCATTGCTGCCTCCCCCCACACACGCGACGACCATGTCCGGCAGCCGGCCGATCTGATCGAGGCACTGTTGCCGGGCCTCTTTGCCGATACAGCTTTGAAAGTGCCTGACGACCGTCGGATAAGGATGCGGCCCGCACGCCGAGCCGAACAGATAAAACGTATCGGTGACGTGAGCCGTCCAATACCGCAGTGCATCGTTGATCGCGTCTTTGAGTGTTCCCGTGCCGCCCTCGATGGGCACGACCTCGGCCCCGCAAAGTCTCATCTTGTGCACGTTGACGCTCTGGCGCTCGATATCGGTGACGCCCATGAAGATCTTCGTATCCATCCCGAACAAGGCGCCGATCATCGCCGTGGCCAGGCCATGCTGGCCGGCGCCGGTCTCAGCGATCAGCCGGGTCTTGCCCATGTACTTCGCCAAAAGACCCTGGCCGAGCGTGTTATTGACCTTGTGGGCGCCGCCGTGCAGAAGGTCCTCTCTTTTGAGGTAGACCCTGAAGCCGACGTGCTCGCTGAACCGGCCGGCGTAATAAAGAGGACTGGGCCGGCCGGCGTAGTTCTTCAAGAGATGTGCCAGCTCCTCCACGAATTCCCGGTCTTCATGGAAGCGGTAGAACGCCTCCTCCAGCTCCTCCAGCACGGGGATCAGAACCTCCGGCACGTAGAAGCCGCCATACTCTCCGAACCTGCCCTTATACTTCATATTTGCCCTCTTAAATGTCGAATCTTGGCGAACAGCCTTTTCATCTTCTCGTGGTCTTTCTTGCCCGGCTCCGCTTCGATGCCGCTGCACACGTCGATGCCGTAGACGCCAAGCTCGACCGCGGCGGCCGCGTTCTCGGGATTGACCCCGCCGGCCAGAAACACACGCTTGTTGATATGACCGATGATGTTCCAGTCGAACGTCAGCCCCGTGCCGCCGTATTTTTCGGGGTTGAAGGCGTCGAGCAAAATCGCATCGGTGAAATAGTCATCCGCACTGCTGATGTCCGTCTGGTCCTTGACGCGAATCGCCTTCATTGTCTTGACGTTGTGAGTCAGCAGCGACCGGCAAAACTGCGGGTCCTCGTCGCCGTGCAGTTGAACCCAGTCCAGAGGACAGACGCTGTTCGTCGCATGAATCTCTTCGACCGGGGTATTCACGAAAACCCCGGCGGTGTCGACAAAAGCCGGTAGCCGGTCGATGATCTCCGCCGCCTTCTCCTTGGTCACGAACCGGGGGCTTGGGGGATAGAAATTAAAGCCCAGCAAGTCCGCGCCCATGTCTATTGCCGCCATCGCGTCATCATAGTTCGTTATGCCGCAAATTTTGACTTTCGGGACTAACATGATCGTTTCCCATGAACCTTATTCGGTTAAATTCACTTGTTACGTTTTGTTAGAGACTTCGATCAATTTCTCCAGGCACGCCATGGCGCCACCGTCGTCAACGGAGGCTTCCGCCAGCTTCAGGGCCGAGGTGAAATCGTCAGCCAGGCCTGCTACGATGATCGCCGCGGCGGCGTTAAGAAGCACGATATTCCTCCGCGCGCCTTTGTCCTTGCCGGTCAGGACGTCACGAACGATGCCCGCGTTGGCAATTGCGTCACCGGTCTTAAGCTCGTCGATGGATGTTTCGGAAATCCCGAACTGGGCCGGGTCGAGATCGATGGACGTGATCTCGCCGTGGTCGAGCCGCCGCACGTGCGTGATTCCGAGCGTGCTAATCTCGTCCATGCCCTGACCGTGAACGACCATCGCTCTCTCGGCGCCCAGCATCTTGAGCGTCTCGCATATCCTGTCGAGAAGACCCTCTTCCGCAACGCCCATGACTTGCGCCGTGACGCCGGCGGGATTCGCCAGGGGGCCGAGAATGTTGAACGCGGTCCTGAAGTCGAGGCTCTTTCGGATAGGCTGGACGAATTTCATCGCGGGATGGAATTTCGGTGCGAACATAAACCCGATGTGCGCCTGCCGGATACATTCGGCAACGCCTTCCGGCCCCGGATCGATATTGACACCGAGTTCCTCCAACACGTCCGCCGAGCCGCACTTGCTGGTGATGCCCCGGTTTCCGTGCTTGGCCACGTAGGCCCCGGCGCCCGCGGCCACGAGCGCGGCGGCCGTCGATACGTTGAACGTCTTGACCGTAGCGCCGCCGGTTCCGCAGGTGTCGATCTGATTATCGACGCCGGCCTCGACGCGGACCGCGTGATCCCTGAGGGATTGAGCCAGGCCCGCGATCTCAGCGGAGGTCGCCCGCTTCATGCGCATCGCGGCCAAAAACGCGGCCACCTGCACTTCCGTCACTTCACCGGCGAATATGACGTCCTGCAGCTCCTTCGCCTGATCGAAGGTCAGGTCGCCGCCATCCAAAATGATTTCCAGATAGTTCGTGATCTTTGCCATTTTTCCCCTTCCCTATTTGACTTTCACCGCGGCCATCGACAGGGCGTTCTCGATGATCTTGCCCCCCGCCGGAGTCAGGATGCTTTCCGGATGAAACTGCACGCCGAAGATCGGAAGCTCTTTGTGGCGGATTCCCATGACGATCCCTTCGAACTCAGCGGTCCTTTCGAGGCAGTCCGGCAACTCCAGCGCACAAAGACTATGATAGCGCCCGGCCTGCAGCGGATTCTCGACGCCGGCGAAGATGTCCTTTCCGTTGTGCGCGATGCGCGAGGGCTTGCCGTGCATCGGCTCAGGCGCGTGGCCGATCTTCCCGCCGAAATACTGCACGATGACCTGGTGCCCTAAGCAGACGCCCAGGATCGGCAGCTTGTCCTTGAAATGATCGACCGCCGCGAGCGACACGCCCGCCGTGTCCGGCGTGCCCGGCCCCGGCGAAATCACAAGCAGGTCCGGCTTGAATTCTCCGGCCACGCGATCAAGCTCTTCGAGCTCCGTATCGGCCCGGTAGACCTTCGCCCGACAGTCACGCTTGGAAAAATCATCCACTAAATTGTATGTGAACGAGTCAAAATTGTCTATAAACAAAACTCTTCTGCGCGTATCTTCCATTTTGTTTTGCGTCCTATACCACTTTCTTCTTAATCGACTCATATTTGTGTTCTTTCTCACCGCGCCCGCTCGGTCGCTTTGCGAAGTTGGGGCTTAGGCCGGGATTCCCACACTTTCACGTCCTTCGACAAAACCTCGACGGCCTTGTCGAGCTGCGCATCTTTGCCCATCGGCACCTCACCCGGCTTATTCCAGACGATATAATCCGGGACCGCGCCGTTAAGCTCCATATCCTCACCGGTCCCGAGCACGTACCACCCACGAAACGGCAGGCGCAAGAAACCGACGTCCATCACCTGCGTGCCGCCCGTCGAGATCACGCCGCCGGCCGTCGGCACACCGACGACCTTGCCTCGCTTGAGCGTCTTGATCGCGTGGCTGAATATCTCGGCGTTGCTGAAGCTATTCTGGTTGCACAGAACCACAATCGGCTTGCTCCACGTGGCATAGACCCGCCGGTCTTCGTTGCCCGCTCCCTCGGCGTACAATTCTCTTTCGAGCTTCTGGAAGCTGGGCCAGTTCATGCCTTGAATGTGAACGTATCCCAACGTCCCGTTCGACGTCTCGTCAACTTTCGCACGATTCTCGCGAATCCATTTTTCATAGAGCAGACTTTGCACGGCGCCGTATGAAATCGGGCGCAAATCGACTTCGCGTCTTTCGCCCTCGGTGTTCTCGACGCTCAGGTGAATGTCCCGATCCAGCGGACCGTTCAACACCTCCGTCAGGTCCATCCCCGGATCCACGTTGACGCCATCGATACTCCGGATAATCTCGCCCGGCTCGATCCGGCTCTTCTCGTGTTCCGCAGAGCCGTTCGGCAAAACGTCCCGGACCTTCAGGCCGGGGCCTTTGTAATCCGCCTCGAACCGCACGCCCAGATGGGCCGTCGAAATATTCCAGTCCGGCCGCTCCGATCCGGAGGACCGCCCCCGGCTATAGAAGCCAAGGTGCGAACCGTTCAACTCCCCGAGCATCAGACTCACAACGACGCCGAAGCTGTCGGCATCCACCGCGTGCGCCGCGGCGTCCGCATACTTGCGGCGAATGGCGTCCCAGTTACGATTGCCCAACCGCTCGTCGTAGTAACGGTCGCGCATCAGCCGCCAGGCTAAGTCGAACGCCGCTCGGAAATGCGCCTCGCGATCCACCTCTTGCTTGGCGCTGAAGGAGTACGCCGTCATTTCGCCCTTTTCCGAAACGCTCGCGGGTTTGCCGCCGGACAGCCACACGATCTGCTTGTCCTTTTCGAGCCAGTGCGGTTGCCCGCCCGTCTTTTCGGTCAGGAGCTTCGGCTTGAACTCGTCCGGTATCTCGACGGTGTACGTGCCCCGCTTGCCGTCAATCGTCGCGGTGAAGGCCAGTTTCTTCGAGTCAGGCGACCAGAACAATCCGCGTTCCGAAGACCCTTCGATATCGATCCGGCGGACCCGCTCGTGAATCCGCTCGAAGTCTATCACGACGTTCGGTGCTTCTTTTTTCTCGTCTGCTTTGTCCTCTTTGGTTTCTTCTTCTTTTTCCGAAGGCTCGGATTTCTCGTCGTCCTTATCGTCCTTCTTCTTTCGCTCGTCCTCCATCTTCTTCAGCGCTTTTTCAATCGTCCGGTCGCGCTTGTCTTTTTCGTACTCTTGTTTTTCGAGCCAGATATAGAAAATGTCCGTTTCCCGGTCGAGCCGGTCCCCGGTGAAGGCGATGACCTTACCATCCGGCCGCCAGACCGGGTTGTGCTCGTCGAAAGGATGCCGCGAGATATTCACCGGCTCAGAGGCGCCATCCACCGGCATGATCCAGATATCCCGGTTGAAATTCTCATCATCAATTGCATACACAATCCACTTACTGTCGGGCGACCAATCATACTCCGGCGTATCCCAGTACTTCAAAAGGCACTGTGCGTGCTTACCGTCCGGCGTCATGGTCCACAAATCGCCAAGCTCTTTGACGAACGAAATTCGCTCGCCGTCCGGGCTGAATCGAATGTCCCGCTCGACGTCCGCGTCCTCCGTCAGGCGCTTCAACTCGAACTGCTCATGTTGCCACCAGTAGAGTTCAGGGTCGGTTCGCTCGGCGCGCCAGATGTCACACTGCCCTTCCCTGTCACTGGTAAAGAGAATATAGTCCCTTTCCGGTGAAAAGACCGGGGACCGTTCCTCTTCGGGCGTATCGGTCACCTGCTTAGGCTCGCGAAGCTCCGTATCCATCACCCACAAGTCGCCACCGGCGATAAAGGCAATCTCCAGCCCGTCATTCGAGAACGCCACCTCCGACGCTTCTTCGAGCGTCTGTCGCCTGATGGGCGGTGTCACGGTATCGCCCGCGTTCTGAATCTCGATTCGTTTCGGCGCCTCGTCCTTACCCGGCCGAAACCGATAGAAATCGAACAGGTGCCGAAAGACAATCGTCGAACCATCCCTCGAAATGCACGGAAAGACCGCCGAGTC
>JARRQQ010000303.1:0-5669 GCA_037381725.1 Sedimentisphaerales bacterium | reverse complement strand
GCGGCCTCGAAAAGGCCCTTGCGGTCGCCGACGGCACCGGTGAAGGCGCCTTTGACGTGGCCGAAAAGCTCGCTTTCGAGTAACGTTTCCGTCAGGCCGGCACAGTTGACGGGCATGAAAGGTTTGTCCCAGCGGCGTGAATTGTCGTGAATGGCTTTGGCGAGCAACTCCTTGCCCGTTCCGGACTGGCCCTCGATCAGGACGGAGATATTCGTCGGCGCCACGCGGCGGAGGACCTCGAAAATGCCCTTCATGGCCGGACTTTTACCTGGAACGCCTTCGAATATGAATCGCCCGGCGCTCTCCGCGGCCTGGTGTGCCTGGCTGGTGGAGGCGGCCGCGGCCTTCTGCGCCGCCTGGCTGACGAGCGTGCGAAGCTGGCCCAGATCAATGGGCTTGACGAGATAATCGTACGCCCCCCTCTTGATGGCCTCTTTGCACGTGTCAATCGTGGCATAAGCGGTCACCAGAATCACCTGCGTCTGGTCGCCGTGCTTTTTGGCTTCGTCGAGCACGGCCAGGCCGTCGATCTCGCCGTCCAGCTTCAGATCGGTCAAGACGATGTCGATCTGCTGGTCGCGGAGAATCTCCAGGGCGTCTGTGCCATTGTAGACGGCGATGGCTTTCTCGCATTGCTTCTCGAGCGCCTCGACCATCCCGTCGGCGTGGTCTCGCTCGTCGTCTACGACCAATATGACGCCTGCTTTCTGCTTCACATTCCACCTCACTGGGCCTGGAGCGGCAGTTTCAGGGTGAAAGACGTTCCTTTGCCCGGCTCGCTGTCGACGGTAATCATTCCCTTGTGGGCGTCCATAATCTTCCTGGCGGTGGGCAAGCCCAGGCCGCTGCCTCGGCGGTGCGACGAGTAGTAGGCGTCGAAGATGTGCGGCAGTTGGTCGGCGGGGACGCCGTGGCCGGTATCGCTGATCTGAACGACGGCGTCATTTTTCTGCCGGTCCGTGCGAATCATGAGCTCGCCGCCGTTCGCCATGGCTTGCTGGGCATTGATAAAGAGGTTCAGCATGACCTGTTTTAGCATATTTGCGTCGATTCTGCAAATCAAGGGGCCGTCGTGCAGGCCCAGGCGAATGGTCAGCGAATGGCTGTGGGCCTGCGGCGAGTAGAAGTCAACCATGTCGCTGACAAGCTCGTTGACATCGGTATTGGCCAGACGCGGCTCGGTGCGGTCGATGTAGTGGAGGAAGTCTTCGAGGATCTGTTCGAGACGGGCAGTTTCTTTTTGGATGACGCCGATTTGGCGCTGCGCCCTGGCAAGTGCTCTGTTGTTTTCGCCGGGGCGTCTTTGGCCGGACTGGGCCACACTCGATTCCTGCAACTCCTCGCTGACGAGGTCGAGCGTTAGTTTGACTGTGCTGAGCGGATTTTTAATCTCGTGAGCCAAGCCACCCGTGAGCTTGCTGAGTTCTTCAAGCTGTGTCAGATGCTGGCTTTTGTCCGATTGGGTTTTGAATCGTTTGCCGGATAGGAACACCAAAGCGCCGGTCAGCACGCCGATAACAAAACCACCCGCAAAAAGCAGCACCTATTGGTCCTTTGTCTTCTTTTCCTTGTCGAGGTCTGCCAAAGCGGCCCGGCGGGATAGCTTCAACCTGCCCTGCTCGTCGATGGAGATTAGCTTGACGGGGATCACGTCGCCCATTTTGCAGACGTCCTCAACGTTCTTGACATAACCTTCGCTCAACTCGCTGATATGGCACAATCCTTCGACGCCGGGGCTGATTTCGACGAAGACGCCAAAGTCTTTCACGGAGACGACTTTCGACTGCTCGTATATCCGGCCGACCTTGGGCGGCTGCGTCATCGACTCGATGATTTCCCTGGCTTTCAGGTGGCCGTCTCCGCCGAGGCAACTGATGTAGATCGTGCCGTCCTCTTCGACCTCAATCGTGGTATCGGTTTCTTCCTGAATGCTTTTGATGACCTTGCCGCCGGGGCCGATGATCTTACCGATCAACTCTGGATCGATCTCGATGCTAACCAGTTTCGGAGCGTAAACACTCAGCTCCGTTCTGGGTAGGTTGATGGCCCGGCTCATCGTGTTGAGGATTTCCAGCCGTGCGGTTCGGGCGCGTTCCAGAGCTTCGACCATGATGCTGTGCGCCAGCCCCTCGGCCTTGATATCGAGCTGTATGGCCGTGATGCCCTCCGTCGTACCGGCGACCTTAAAATCCATCTCCCCGTAGTGGTCTTCCTCGCCGATGATGTCGGTCAGAAGCTCATGCCGGCCGCTTCCGTCGCTGATCATGCCGATGGATATGCCGGCAACGTGTTTGCCGATCGGCACGCCCGCGTCCATCAGCGCCAGCGAGCCCCCGCAAACCGAGGCCATCGAGCTGGAGCCGTTCGATTCGGTGATGTCCGAAACGATCCTGATGGTATAGGCGAATTGCTCGTCGGGCGGTCGGATCGCCTCGAGTGCTTTTTCCGCTAACGCCCCGTGCCCGATTTCTCTTCGCCCGACGCCGCGAATAGGCCGCACCTCACCGACGGCAAACGGCGGGAAGTTGTAGTGCAGCGTGAAATTCTGGGCGTACTCGTCCAACAGACCGTCGATGATCTGCGCGTCCCGAATCGTGCCGAGCGTGACACTCACGAGAGCCTGCGTCTCGCCCCGCGTGAAGAGAGCCGAGCCGTGCGTTCTGGGCAAAAATCCAACCTCGCACGTGATGGGACGTATGTCACCGTAGCCCCGCCCGTCCGATCTCTTGCCCTCCAGCAGCAATTTCTTAACAACGTCACCCTCGATCGTGCCGAGGATTCGCTTGACCATCGCCTTGTCATACGGCGCGCCCTCCGGGGACTCCGCACTGACCTCATCCGGGCAGTATTCCGCCACAACCTGGTCGAAAAGCTCCTGAACGGCATTGTTTCGTTCCAATTTACCCGTTATTTGTTTCGATTCGTACAGTTGATCTCCGATTTGCGCGTGAATCTTCGCCAGCAGCGCCTCGTCGACCTCCGCAAGAGGGATTTCTTTTTCGACACCGGCCTTTTCGCGAAGCTCTTCGATCATCCCGCAAACCTGGCCGACGATTTCGTGCGCCTTCGTGATGGCGTCGGCGATCATGTTCTCGGGCAGCTCTTTCGCACCAACCTCGATCATGTTTATGGCTTCTTTGCGTCCGCCGAGGAGCAGATTGAGGTCGCCTTCCGTGAGCTGCTTGTGCGTCGGATTGACCACGAATTCGCCGTTTACACGGCCCATTCTGCACGCCCCCGTCGGCCCGAGGAACGGAATCTTGCTGATCGTCAGCGCCGCGCTGGCGCCGATCATGGCCAGAATGTCGGGATCGTTTTCGCGGTCCGCACTCAGGACTTGCGCGATGATCTGCACTTCCTGGAAGTAGCCGTCCGGAAACAGCGGCCGGATCGGCCTATCGATCTGTCTCGCAGTCAGAATTTCCTTCGTGCTCGGGCGGCCTTCACGCTTGATAAATCCGCCGGGAAACTTGCCCGCCGCGCTCTGCTTCTCGCGATACTCTACACTCAACGGGAAGAAATCAATATCCTCGAATCTGGGCGGCGCCGTCACGGCGGCGACTAAAACGACGGTGTCGCCGTATTGGACGACAACCGCTCCGTCGGCCTGCTTGGCGATTCTGCCGGTTTCAATGGAAAGGGTTCTCCCCCCAATTTGCCTCTCGACTTTACAAACATCGTACATAATAGTGCCTCATCGTAATTCCCGCTGCGAAGAACCCATGGCGTGTGTCGCTGGAGGCTGGGCAGGCGGGTGGTCCTGCGCTTGGTTATTTCCGCAACCCTAGGCGGGAGATAATCGTCTGGTAGCGCTTCGTGTCTTTTTTGTTTACATACTTGAGCAACGCAGATCGAGTTCCCACCATTTTCAGCAGGCCGCGCCGCGAGGCGTGGTCTTTGCGATGAGTCTTGAGATGCTCGGTTAGGTCGTTGATCCTCTTTGTCAAGAGGGCGATCTGCACTTCAGGCGATCCGGTATCCCCATCGTGCGTCTCAAAATCGTCAATTATCTGCTCTTTTTCCTGCTTTGTCAGCATCTTCTGGACTGATCCTTTCTACCTACACACCAAACCTACATTTTACACCATCTTTTTTTCAAACCGCGAATAATACCCCCCCATTGTCCAACATGCAAAAGGTTTTTCCCCGCCGCTAAAAAAAGAATTGCAGCCCGCCGGCGAAACATCTCCGTTTGTTTCCAAATCTCTGCGAAAAAACAAAAGGAGCGGACTTCTCAGACAGGATGCTCTTGTCATGGGAGACCCTGTCCCGTGCGCGAAGTCGACGTGAAATACTGTGCGAGAGACACCTTGACGGGCAACCTACCTGTGTGCGGAGTTCGCTCCGGGGGTGTGGTTTTGGTCGAGGAAGGCTTGGAGGATTTCTGCGGCGGCGACGGCGTCGAGGCGCTGTTTCATTTTGCCTCTTGTGAGGTTAGCTGGGGCGAGCTTTTCTTCGGCGCCGAAGCTGCTTAGACGCTCGTCCTGGAGATAAACGGGAACATTGAGCTGGGCTTGTAGCTTGTCTGCAAACTTCCGGACGAGCTGGGTCTGGGGGCCTTCAGAGCCGTCCATGTTCAAAGGCAATCCCAGGACGACGGCGCCGACGTTCTCGGTCTCGATAGTCTCGGCGATCTTGCTCTCCGGCGACTGCTGGCTGTCAATGACGGCCAGCGGCGAGACAATCGTTTCGCCGGCGTCGCAAATTGCCAGCCCGGTCCGCCGGGCACCGTAGTCTATTGACAGATAACGCATTCGTCGTGATTGATTATTGTCTACTGTCTACTGACTATTGAAAGGACTGCCCGGGTCGGTCCGTCGCCCACGTGCGAATAGTCAATGGCCATTCGTCAATAGTCAATGTCGTACTCTCTCACAGAAACTTGTCGCCGATGTTCCGCTCGATCAGCTCGAGCAAATCCTTGAGCCTGAACGTCTGATCGATATGGCAAACGAGGGTGGCGTCGGGGCTGTGGGCCACGACCATGTTTTTCAGGCCGATGGCGGCGATCAGGTGTCCCTTGTCTTCCGTGACAATGATATTGTTCTTGCAGCCGAGCAGTTCGCTCTGGCCGGCCACGACGATGTTGTTGTCCTTGTCCGAGCTGATGATATCCGCCAGCGCCGCGAAAGAGCCCATGTCGAGCCAGCGGCAATCCAGCTTTATGGCGTGGACGCCGTCGGCCTTCTCCATGACGGCGTAGTCGATGCTGATCTTGGGCAGTCTCGGGAACCACTCCTGAAGAGCCACTTGCTGCTTTGGTCCGTCCCAGGCGGCTCGAATCTTAGCCAGAGGCTCCGTGGCCTCAGGCAGATGCCTTGTCAAATTCGCCAGGATAGTTCGGGCCTTCCAGATGAACATGCCCGAATTCCAGAAGTACTCGCCGTTTTGGATGTACTGTTCAGCGGTCTCCTTGTCCGGCTTCTCCTTGAACGCCTCGACGGAATAAAGCTCGTTCTGACAGCCCGTGTACTCGCGGCCGTTGACGCATTTGATGTAACCCAGGGACGTGCTGGCAAACGTCGGCCGAATGCCGAAAGTCAGCATATCGTCAGGATTGTGTTTGATGAAGGTCAGTCCGTCTCTGAGTGCCTGTTGGAGCACCTCGGCGGGTTCGATGATCTGGTCGGCGGTGACTACGGCGATGATGGCCTCGGGGTCGTACTTGG
>JARRQQ010000302.1:0-5670 GCA_037381725.1 Sedimentisphaerales bacterium | reverse complement strand
TTTTTCCGCTCCAGGTCTGAGATACCTGGAAATTCGGTCGGCCCGATCATTTCCGCTGTCTGCCGAAATGTCTATCGGCGAAGTCCATGTACTGCTCCCAGTCATACGCCGTCAGGGCGTGTCGGCCGGAGCGGACGTGGTAGCCGATTGTCCCTCCCTTGACAGGGTCATTGAGGGCGGGCATCCGGTCCGTCGGCAATCCTTTCTTGCCAAGCAGCCGGTACACTGGGGAGGCGCCCTTACAGGCTAGGAACTCCCCCCGTGGATCGGCCCACAAATCCTGATCGGCGCTCGCCACGTACACGGGACGCGGGGCAACCAGCGCGATCAGCATGTGCTGATCAATGGGCAGATCATCCTCTTTGTCGTTGTATTTCCTGAAGTTTTGGCAAAACCAGTGTGGAAAGCTGGTATTGATTCGTTTGACCGTCTCCCCAAACCGCCGGCGGCTCAAGGCTGCTCCACCACAACCGGAGTCGTTCGAGATCACGATTGCAAATCGCTCGTCCTGCGCTCCGGCCCAAAGAGCGGTCTTGCCCAAGCGCGAGTGGCCCAGGACCGCCACCTTGCTCTGGTCGATCTCGGTGTCGGTCTCAAAATAGTCCATAGCCCGGCTCAGCCCCCACGCCCACGCTCCAATCGACCCCCAGGCGTCAGGACCGCGGCCCGAAGGCCCGTCGAAGGCCGGATGGACTCCATTCTTGAAGCCGTCGTCGAAATCCGGATCGATATCTCCATAGTAGATCGTTGCCAGGCCGTACCCTCGCTTGAGAATCTGTTCAAGCGGAAAGGCTGAGGCCCCTTTGCCCCTGGTCTCTTCCGTCGCGCGATGGTCCTTAATGCCGCGGCCCGGCCGCATCCAGCTTTCGGACAGTTTGATCGCGGGATCAGAACAGACCGATTGGTTACCGCCAAAATTCAGAAGAACAAAGGCAGGAACCGGCTTTTCAATATTGTTAGGCAAGTAAATAAGGATATCCATCCGGGGACCATCCTTCTTCCCGGTGAAATACACCGCCACCTGCTTGCGAGTGGCCGAGCCGCCAAGCGCCTTGCGATCCAGGTCGAAAGGGTCAAAGGTCATGTTGGTCGGGCGGCCTATGGGTGCGCGGCCGTAGACATTGGCGCGAAAGAGCTCCAGGACTTCCCGCCGGCGGCGAGATATCCACGTCCTGGCGTCGGTGACCTTCGTCCCGTCCGACATCACGAGCGGATTGGGGAGAGTGTAATCCGGGACTTTCTGCTCGTCATAGTTGGTCTCAGATCGATTCTTCGAGAGCCTTTGGACCAGGTCGGGCGAAGCCTTCCACCCGCCTTTCGCCGCGTCGGCTAAACAACTGTCGCGCTCGCACAAGCAAAAGCCCGCAGAAGCAATCAGAAATAGTATGATCAACCTGCTTCTAATCATGTCCTAATCTCCATTCCCATTGAATAGTGCATGTCTGAACCCCAACCCCATTTCATATGCGTGCAAATGCCGCATGAGCTTTAACGGAAGTTGAACTGAGAAAGGTCTGCCGCGGATTAGGTTGAAGATACCATGTCTGGCTAACCGGCGGCGGCCTTTGTCTTGTCCGGCTTTTCCTCCTTGCTCGGTAGCGCCTTCCACTCATCCAGCCACTGGCGCCACGTCGGCCTGTCGCTGGGGACTTTTATTTGCTCCAAGGCATCAAGAACCGCCTGCTGCCGTGTCCCGAGCGGTGGCTTTCCAAGATACGCGCTGAGCAGCCGGATAATCACCCCGTTCGGATCCAGGTCGCCCTGGCTCAAATGATTGCCCACAAGCCCAGCCACTCTCTTGAGTTGCAGACCCTTTAGCGACGCTTCCAGCAACCTCGGGACAACCGCTTCCTTGTCCTTCCGATTCCCCGCGGCATCGTAGAGCATCGAGAAGTACTCGGCGGCTTGCTCATACTGTTCTGTCTTGTAGTATAGCTCGGCCAGCCGGGAACGCACTTCCAGCTTGATTGCCCCGGCTGTCTTGCCCTCCGCGATCTTGAGAAAAGCGATCCGCTGCTCGTTGGAAAGCTTACTGCCGTCGGGCATTAGCTTTCCTATCCATTCCTTCCAGACCGAAAGGTCCGTTTCCTTAAGCCTCCTGAATATGCTCAGCATCGCTTGCCAAGCCAAATCACCTTCGGAATTCATGCCGATCTTGCCCGCCAGCGGGCTCAAATCCTGCTCGCCACCCGCCTCTTCCGCCAGGGCGATCAGCTTTTTTCGCAGAGCTTCGCTGGGATCGTTGTAGAAACCCGCTCTGAGCAACCCAAGCGCCTTTCGGACATTGATGTGGGCGAGGCCGTTCACCGCGGCCTCCCGCACGAAATCGGTTTTGTCCTGGAGGGCCTCCGTGAACAAAGGTTCGAAAAGAACCTGCGCCCTCTCCTTGCACGTACTCTCTGGGGCACACAAGCTGGCCATCGCGTTCAGCAATACGCCTCTCAAAGCCCCGCCGTGTTTGCCTTTCTCTTGCTGGTACTTGGCCGAAAGCAGTTTGAGGTACTTGTCCACCTCAGCGGCCTTTAACCCGTCCCTTACAAGGAGCTTACGAATGACCTCGGCCGCGTCGCGCACTTTCTCGTCGTCTTCCGAGGCGAGATACTCTTTTGCCGCTAAACCCAGGGTTATGCTCCGGATCTTCTTTATTGTCGCCGGAATATCCGCCGGCGGGCCGGCGAGCGCCGACGAGCACGCGGCTCCCAGCGCGACAAACAGCTTTGTCCTGACCTGATCGTCCTTCTCAACCTGATGCTGATCCAGTAGTGGCTGGGCTGAGTTCAGCCGTTGCATCAGCGCCAGCAACTCCGCAGTGCTCAGCCGAACGTTCCTGTCTGGATCGGGAATAAGGCTGATAAGCACGGGGCCGAGTGTATCCGACAACTGTGAAGCCAAACGCCATTTGTAAGCTTTGTCTAGCGCCCACAGACGCACGACCGCTTCCTTATCGTGCAGGTATTCAATCAAAAAGTCGCTCTTAGCCTTGTCCTCGGTAAGTTGCTTGTATGCCTTGTCCAACTCGGACAGGTACCGCTTTTGCCATACGTCCAACTCCGCCTGCCGCTGGCGCACTTGCGCGTCCTGTTGCGTCAGTTGAGCCCTGAGAAAATCACCTTCGCCCTCGCGTTTGATCTCCTCGATGTTCTTTTTGCGAGCTTCGGGCGTTTCAGCGACCGTTATGCCCAAATCAGACAAGGCTCTCTTCGCCTCGGTGGAGACTTGCGTGTCATTCTTGCCCAACTCATCGATCAACTCTATGAGCCTTATCGTCGGCTCCATGCCCCGCCGAAGCTTCAGCGCGCGAATGGCGTTGGCTCGGGTTCGGAACGACTTCGAGCTGTCCTTGATGATATCTTCCAGAGGCGGACCGATCTTCGCGTAGTCGAAAACCAAGGTGGCCTTGACGGCAGCATCCGCCTCGGCGGCGGTGTCGCTGGCCAGAAGGGCCAGCAAAGGCTTGATAAGATCACGATCATTCTTGATGGATTTCCGCTGCTCCCTCGCCCTGATGAGCGCGCCGCAAACCGCGATCCGAGCCGCGCTGTTTTCCTTCTGCCTAAGCGCGTCGAGCAAAACGGCCCTCGCGTTCGGATCGTCGTGAAAAAGCATGAGAGTTGCGGCGTCCACCGAGCCTTGTTGGAACAAGGCTTCCTTGTAAACCTTCAACTCGGTATTGAGTTGAGCGGCCGCCGCCGGAGCCTTCTCGGCCGGTACCGCCGGTTTATCCTGACACCTTCCTACCTGCGCACCGCCTACCACCAGAATCAGGACCAGTAGAAATGAGCGCACTGAGCACATCGCGATGACCTTACAGAAACAGTCTGTTCCCGTCTCTTGGCGTCCGTGCCCATCCATTGGGCCTCATCCTAATACCAAAATCTCCCCAAGTCAAACGATATTTATGATTTACGCGCGAAAATTGACGATTTTTTCACATTTACGGCATCGGATGAAACTTCTTGTGCATGTCTTTGAGCCTCTCTTGATCAACGTGTGTGTAAATCTGCGTCGTCGCGATGTCGACGTGCCCAAGCATCTCCTGTACGCTCCGCAAGTCTGCTCCTCCCGTGAGCAAATGCGTAGCGAAGCAGTGCCTCAACGTATGCACCGTCAAATTCTGAGGCATCCCTGCCCGCGCAGCATATTTCTTGACTAATCTCCAGATTTCAATACGACCCATGGGCCGGCCGGTTCGCGAAAGGAACAGGAAATTGCCGCTCAAGGACTTTGCGAGTCTGGGCCTCAAATTGGCCAAGTAGTCCGTGACTGCTCGGATAGCAACCTTGCCGACGGGGATGATGCGCTCCCTTCGCCCCTTCCCCAAACACCTCACATACCCTATATCAACATTAAGGCTCGTCGTTTTCAGCCCCGCCAGCTCGTCGGCCCGCAGACCGGTAGCATATAGTAGCTCAAGCATGGCTTTGTCGCGAAAATAGAAAGGCTCCTCCGGACAGGGGGCATTCAGCAGCTTGACAACCTGCTGCTTGCTGCAAACCACCGGAAGCTTCTGCCACGTCTTGGGGCTTTCCAGAAGCGACGCGAAATCGTCTTCAATCAGACCCGTAAGTTTGCCGTAGCGCAGGAACATCCTGATGGCGACCAACGCTCGCTTGACCGAGACTTCGCTCTTCTGTTCCTGAGCCATGACCCGCAGATAGTCGGTAATGACAGCCGGATTAATCTGCTCTAACGTGTTGACGTTGCCTTCCTTGCAGTACCGCAGAAAGTCCCTCAAGTCCCGACCGTAACCCAAAACCGTGTTCTCGGCCAGACCCGCCTCGACGGTAAGGTAGGTGAGGAAGCTCATGACGTGGCGGCCCAAAGGCAAAGACAATATCGCTTCGCCAACAGATTGTATCTGTATCGCGGGCATTTCGGTGCTCGTATGTCCACCCCAGGCGCGATGCGCAACGCGCCCTTTTCGATTCGTCAAGCATTTTGCGCTGTACTATCATCATCGGCACGAAAATGGGCAGGGCTTTAGCTGGGTGCATTTTTGCACCAGTGGCGCGTCGAGGGTTCGCAAGAGGCCATCGGCCAAATTCTGGCGAATCTGCACTTGCATTTCAGACCTGGAGCAATAGAATCGTCTGACATGGAAACCATCGTATCGACCCGGCGTGAATTCCTCCGGCAGGCAGCCGGCGGGACCCTTTCGTTAACAGGATTGGCCTTTGCGACTGCGAAAGCCGGTCCGCAAGCCGAAACTCTCCCTCCTGTCCGTGCTATCACGCACGGCCCGAAGTTCCACTGGTTCGGCTATTACGACAAACTGCAATTCGATCCGACTGGCCGTTACGTGCTCGGAATGGAGGTTGACTTCGAACATCGCAGCCCGAAACCGGACGATGTCATCAAAATAGGAGCGGTGGATTTAAAAAACGGCAATCAATGGACAGAACTGGGCCAGAGCCGGGCATGGTGCTGGCAGCAAGGTTGCATGCTTCAACGGCGACCCGGCCCTATAGATGAGATAATTTGGAACGATCGATCCGACACGGAGCCAAAATACATCTGCCACATCCTGAATGTCCGAGAAAACAAGAAGCGAACGTTGGCTCATCCCATTTATACTATCAGTCCCGAGGGGCATATAGCCGTGGCTCCTGAGCATGAGGATCGGGAAATCCGGGATACCCGTAGCCGGGACGCATGTCCTGGATGCGCCGA
>JARRQQ010000301.1:0-7818 GCA_037381725.1 Sedimentisphaerales bacterium | reverse complement strand
CCTTGGATGCGCCACGTTCAATCAGCGTCCCTTGCCCGTCGCGGTGGCGGTGGACAAATATCTCAATCCCTTCGCAAAGGGCAGGAGCGCCGACAACGTCGAGGACATGTGGCAGAACGCTTATACGAGTTCCTATTGGCGGAACGGGCCCGTTCTCAACAACGCGCTGAGCGGCCTCGACCAGGCCCTGTGGGACATTAAAGGAAAACGCGCGAATATGCCGGTGTATCAGTTGTTGGGCGGCAAATGCCGTTTCGCCGTGGACTGCTACACGCACTGCGGCGGCCGGGACCTCAAGCAGATCGAAGCCAGCGTCCGCCAGGGGATCGAACAGGGATTCCGCCATATCCGAATCCAGCGAGGCGGGTACGGCTCACCGCATCTATCCAAAACGGCCGACTTCAAGGACGCCGGATTCGCACCGAAATCCGATTCCACAATGCAGGTCAGACCGTACGTGGAAGGAACCGTGGAGATGTTCGAGCACGTGCGCAGCACGTTCGGCAGTGACGTCGAATTGCTGCACGACATTCACGAGCGGATTCCACCGATAGAAGCCATCAATCTGGTCAAGCGGCTGGAACCCTACCGCCCGTTCTTCGTCGAGGACCCGTTCTCTCCCGAGGACAACGGCTATTTCAAACTGCTCAGGCAGCAAACCTGCGTCCCGATCGCGATGGGTGAGCTCTTCAACAATCCGCACGAGTGGGTTGGCCTGATCTCGGAAAGGCTCATCGACTTCATCAGAGTCCACATTTCTGAAGTGGGAGGACTCACGGTCGCGCGCAAGATCGCGGCCCTGGGAGAGTGGTTCAACGTCCGCAGCGCATGGCACGGTCCCGGTGACGTCTCCCCGGTCGGCCACGCCGCCAACGCCCATCTCGATCTGGCCATCTGGAACTTCGGCATCCAGGAAAGCGTCCACTTCAACAGTAGGACGGAAGAGGTCTTCCCTGGCTGTCCCACGGTCAAGGACGGCTACATGTTCGTAAACGAAGCCCCCGGTTTCGGCGTTAACATCAACGAGGACCTCGCTGCGAAATTCTCGTTGCCGGAGCATCCCGGCTACTGGGAGCCCGTCCGCAGAAGCGATGGCACAGCCGTCAGGCCGTAGAGACAACGGCAGCCAGCAGGATTTGAAATTTATGAATTACGATTTTCGACTGCTAATTTCAGTCGAAATTCGGCAATTCTTTACAATGATGAATTCTCTACATTCGTTTGTATCGTGGTCCACCGCCGCCTTCGGGAAAGTCAAAACTCATCTGCTCACGCTATGCCACACTCTACCTTTGGCAAGAGAATACTGAAGGTTGTCCCCTTGCCAAACTCGCTGACCACGCTAATGCGGCCATCATGCGCTTCGACGATTCTTTTGGCGATCGGCAGCCCCAGGCCAGTGCCGCTGATATATCGCGTTTCCGCGCTCTTGACCCTGAAGAACTCATCGAAAATGAAAGGCAGGTTCTCCGATGAAATCCCGATCCCGGTGTCGGAGACCTCCATGACCAGACCATCGTCGTTCCCCTTTGCAGTAATGGTGACTGTGCCTCCCTCGAAATTGTAGTTTATTCCATTGGTCACGACGTTCAAAAGTGCCTCTTTCAAGCATTTGGCATCACCATTGACCAAGGGCAAATCGTCATCCAAATTTAATTCGAGGACCACCTTCTTCGCTTCCGCCTGTGGTCTCAGTACCTCCACGACCTCGGACAGCACATCAGCCAGAGAGACCGGCTCGAATCTCTCCACGATCCTGCCCCCTTCGACGCGGGACATGCTGAGCCAATCGTTTATCAGTTGCAGAAGACTGTCAATGTATCCCGACGCCTTGGCGATAATCTCTTTTTGTTTGTCGGTCGCCTCGCCGGCAAATCCCTCGCGGATCACTCCGAAGTACTGCTTGACGGACATGAGGGGCGAGCGAAGCTGGTGAGAAACGAGGGTGATGAAGTTCTCTCGCATCATCTCTTTTTCCTGGCGGAGGCGCGCCGACTCGGCCGCGAGCCGTCTTCGCTCCAGGCCCCGTCTTATGACGACCCTTAGCTGGTCCGGAGTGAAGGGCTTGGGCAGAAAGTCGTACGCATTGCGCTTCATCGCCTCGACGGCCGATTCGATGGTCGCATACCCCGTGAGTTTCGTAAGACGGACCGTTGTAGAACCTGGCCATTTCCCGGAAATGACTTTCTTCGGGGTCAGTTTTGGCCACGATAACGCTCTTTGGAGCGATGAACCGCGCTACATAGGCTAGTTAGTCTTTCGACAACACCTGACGGCACGAATCGCGCATCGCTTCTTCGTCGTCAATAACCAGAATTTCGGCCGGCTCGCTCATCTATTTCGCTCCTCTCAACTGGCCCATTTTCTTGAACACGTCTTGCACCGCCTCGATCAATTCTTCCTGGTCGAAGGACTTGATGTAATAGTAGAAGATGTCTTGCTCGCGAACCTCCGCCTCCAACTCGGCCGTGTTCTCCGCCGCCGTCATAATTATCTGAACGTCGGGATCGATCGCCTTGAGAATCGAGACGGCCTTGTAGCCCGGCATCTCAGGCAAATCAACGTCCATAATGACACAGTCGAATCTCGCTTCTCGGATACGTTTGGCAACTGCACTGATATTGGCGTTTACTTCCACGTCGCAGCCTTCTTCAACAAAGACAGACGCTAACTGCTGAGCTGCTTCAGCGTTCGGGTCTACAATCAGGATTCTCTTACTTGCAAGACTCAACCAGCTATCCTTTCCAAGTACGGCCTGACTTCTTCAAATGCAAGAGTTGTGCCACACTGCAAAAAGGGCCACGTTGGACTCTTCCTAAGTACCTCAAATCAAAGGAGATATTGATTGTCAGAATATTTTCCGCTCTCCGGAAGGCTTCGGAGTGGGGATTTGCGTGGGGCATTTTGCCCCAGTGATGGGGAGATTTGCGCCGCGGGACACTATTCGATTGAATATCGGGCCAGCTTGGCGCGAAGCGTCTTTCGGTCTATTCCCAACCAGTTCGCCGTCTTGCCTTTGTGGCCGCCGAACATCTTGAGCGTCCGGGCGATATGCTCTTTTTCCACGTCGGCGAGACGCCGGGGTCGATCCGCGTTCGATTCCGGCGACACCGCGACATTCAGCCCGTAGTACAGCAAGTCTGATGGCTCGACGGTATCATTCTCGGTCAGCACGACCGCTCGCTCGATGGCGTTCTCAAGCTCTCGGACGTTGCCGGGCCAGTCGTATGCGACCAGCGCTTTCATGGCTTCTGCGGAAATCGATCGCACGTTCTTCTTTCTCTTCCGGTTGTACTTTTTCAGGAAATAGCCGGCTAAGGGCGGAATGTCGTCTCGTCTTTCGCGCAAGGGCGGCAGCGCAATGGGAACAACACTCAAACGGTAGAACAAATCCTCACGAAACGTCCCCTCTTGCGTCGCCTTCTGTAAGTCTCGGTTCGTCGCGGCCACGACCCGCACGTCCACCTTGATGACCTGCGAGCTGCCGACTTTCGTGATTTCCCTTTCCTGGAGTACCCGAAGCAGCCGCGTTTGGACGTTCACGCTGATATTGCCGATCTCATCGAAGAACACCGTTCCGCCGTTGGCCAGTTCCAATCGGCCGTACTTGGTCGCCGTGGCGCTGGTGAATGAACCCTTGACGTGGCCGAACAGCTCACTCTCGAACAGGCTTTCTACCAGGCTACCGCAGTCCACGACGACGAAGGGCTTGTCTTTTCTATCGCTGTGGCGGTGAATCGCCCGGGCCACAAGCTCCTTACCCGTGCCGCTCTCCCCACAGATCAGCACCGTCGTATCGGTCGGGCTCACCTTCCGCACGATCTCCTCGACCGCCTTCATCGGCTGGCTTTGACCGATGATCACCTCAGAGCCGGCATTGGTCTCCAGTTCGCTTCGCAGTAGGATATTCTCAAGGGCAAGTCCTCTCCTGTCCAGCGCTCGATCCACAATCGTCCTGAGAGTCTCGGGAGTGAAGGGCTTCGGGAGGAAATCGTAAGCCCCGCGCTTCATGGCTTCAACGGCGGATTCCACCGTCGCGTACCCGGTAATGACGACGACCACGATCTCGGGATAGGCCTGTCTGATCTCATCCAGAACCTCCATACCGCTCAGACCGGGCATCTTCAAGTCGAGCAGCACCAGGTCAAACGCCTCTTTGGCCAGGATATCCAATCCCGTCTGCCCGTCTTCGGCCACCTCGACCCTGCCCGCCTGGCGAGCCAGTGCCTGCCGGCACGAGTCCCGCATGGATTCCTCGTCGTCAATTACTAAAATACGAGCTTGGCCGAACATTCAGACCTCCGCCTTCAAAGGTAGCCTCACCACAAACGTCGTTCCTCTGCCCGGGTGGCTTTGCACTTCTATTGTTCCCTGGTGTCTGGCAATAATGCCGAAACTGACGGCCAGACCAAGTCCCGTTCCTCGCCCGACATCCTTCGTGGTGAAAAACGGATCAAATATCTTTTCGAGATTCTCGCGGGGGATGCCGCAGCCGGTGTCCCTGAGCTCGATCTCGATGAATGCGCCGTCGCTCGCTCTTCTGGTCGCCACCGTCAGTTCGCCTTGGCCGTCCATGGCTTCGCCTGCGTTCAAGATGATATTGGTGAAAACCTGCTGTATCTGCCCGCTGTCCATCATGGCCTTCGGCAGAGACAGATCGAGAACGGTCGTGATCTTGACGTTTTGGAACAGGGCCTGATTTCGCAGCAGGGAAAGGGTCCGTTCCAGGATTGCATTGACGTCCGCCTCTTGAACGTTGGGTTCACTCTGTCGGGCGAAATCGAGCAGGCCGCGTACGATGTTCTTGCATCTTGTGGCCTCGTCAACGACTTTTTCCAGGTTCCTGTGGCGGGGGTCTTCGGCCGGCGTCTCCTCCAGGGCCAGGTGGCCGTACATCAGGATAGCGCCGAGCGGATTGTTTATCTCATGAGCCACGCCGGCCGCCAACTGCCCCAAGGTCGCCAGCCGCTCCGACTTCATAATCTGCTGGTGAGCATACGCTTTCAGGCGCTCGTCCCTTTCCTTCATCGATGAGGCCATCGTGTTAAACGTCGTCGTGAGCTCCGCGATTTCATCTTTCTGGGTCGTCTCGACCCTGTAGTCAAGATTACCGTCGGCCCACTGGTGGGACGCGAAAATCAATTGCCGGATTGGCTGCAGTATCCCCTTGGCCAGAAGACTCGAAACAAGCAACGCAATAATCATCCCCGCGCACGCGATGCCCAGAAACAAGGCGATTGCTTCTTTTCGCATATCCATGAATTTCTTTTCCAGCACCCCCACGTAGAGAATCCCGATGATCTCATCCTGAATGTCCCGTATCGGCTCGTAGGCCGCGATATACCAGTTATTCACGACGAAGGCCCGATCTATCCACGGCAGACCTTTGATGAGGACACGATCATACACTTCCTGCGAGACGCGCGTCCCGATCGCGCGTGTCCCGTTCTGCCTCCGGACGTTCGTCGATATCCGCAGATCGCCCTGGAAGATGGTCGCCGTGCCGATTTCTTTGTCCTCATATTTAACGCCCTGATAGACCGTGTCCTTGACCTTATCCACAATCTTGTAGTTGCGGTTCAGAAGATTCCCCCCGTACAAAACGCCCAGCAGCGCCCCATCGTCCCCGCGAATCGGCGCGCCGGCTTTCACCATCATTCCCGAGGTCTGCCTGGTTTGCTGTGTCGGCTTTGCCTTGGGGGTGGGGATGAATTCAATCCGAGCCTGTTTAACAAGCTGGGGTCCTTCCTTTCCGAGTTCCTCTTCCGGCACGATCACCGTGGCGGCCACGACCTGGCCCGTGGCCAGGACACGGCTCACAATCTCGTCATTCGCCTGACTATCGCCGCAAACGGAAGGATTTCGGAGCCGGATGAGGACCCGGCCGCTACGATCCGTGAGGGTCAGGACATCCAAGGATTCCGCCTTCCTTATCTTCCCCAGCTCCGCCGTCAAGGTTGCCAGGTCGTTATGCAAGAGCGCGTCCCTGACGAAGAACCGCAAGGCGGTCAGCCTCACTGTGTCCTTGAGATTCACGCTTTCCTGCTGGTATATGACCCGCGCGGAGTTCAGGTCGTTTCGCACCTTGTCCTGCGCTTGCCGGATGACCCCCGTGCCGATGAGCCGCGTTCCCACGAGCGTGGCGACCAGACCGCATATCAAAATCACGGCCAGAAAACTTGTGACCAGCTTTATTCTTAATGACGCCTTCATCGTTGTTCGTGGCGAGGGCATCTTGCCCTTGTTCTCCAGCGCCGGCAGGATGCCGCCGGGACACAAGGCCGGGACGGCCTCGCCACCAGCCCACAATCCGCCGGTTCTTGACAAGCTCCAGGCGGCGAGACGACGTTCGTGCCGCCCACCTTATCTTACCCGCGTTCCGGGGGGTAATCAAGCGCGCGGCACGTCGCCTTGCAGTCTCGGACGCAGGCGGCGTCGTGCGCACAAAAAAACCGGCAATGGAACCAAAGCCGGCATATTAGAGGACACGTCAGACCGCCTATTGCTATGTGATAGCCTAAGGACTGATGTCCACGAAATTCCTGGGGATAAGTCTGTATTCAGTATGTATCTATAGTTGCTCCAACAAAATCCGAACGATTCTGTTGGCCGCCTGGCCGTCCCAAAGGGGCGGAATCTGAGGCTGCCGCCACTGACCGCCGACAGCGTTCTTGTACGCCGCGATGATCTTTTCCGTATCCGTGCCGACGACCTGATTCGTGCCAATCGCCGCCGTAATAGGCCGTTCGGTGTTCTCGCGAAGCGTGATACAAGGCACCTTGAGAATAGTGGTCTCCTCCTGGATGCCGCCGGAATCGGTCAGCACGATCTTCGCCATCGCCTGGAGCTTGAGGAAATCCAAATAACCCAGCGGCTCAAGAAGATGTAGCCGGGGCAATTGCTCGATGCGTTCGTGCAATCTCAACTCGCCCAAATTCTTTCGCGTTCTCGGATGTATCGGAAAGAAGATGGGCATGTCCCGCTGGATGACGTCCAAAGCGTCGAGGATTCGCGAAAAGACAGCCGGATCATCAACGTTCGAGGGCCTGTGCATCGTCAGCACGGCAAAATGATCTCCGTCGAGACAACCCTGACTGCGAAGCTCCTCCAGGATGGGTGACTGCTTCGCCTTTTCAAGATTGTGCAGTAGAGTGTCGATCATCACGTGACCGACGAGATGAATCCTGTCTTTTGGAATGCCCTCGTGAAGAAGGTTATCGACGCCGCTCTGCTCCGTGCAGAAGAGCAAATCGCTTATCGAGTCGGTCACCATGCGATTGATCTCTTCCGGCATGGTCCTGTCGAAGCTCCGCAAGCCGGCCTCGACGTGCACCAGCTTGACACCCAGCTTGACGGCGACCAGCCCGCAGGCGACCGTGCTGTTCACGTCACCGACCACGAGCACCACGTCCGGCCGATGCTCGAGAACCACAGGCTCGAAGGCTTTCATAATTTCGGCGGTCTGCACGGCGTGTGATGCGCTGCCCACTCCCAGATTGATGTCCGGCTCGGGGATTGCCAATTCTCGGAAGAACAGATCGCTCATCTTCTCGTCATAGTGCTGACCGGTATGAATGAGAAACGGCTCGATCTGCGCATGCTTGCCATACTCGTGCATCAAAGGCGCGATCTTCATAAAATTAGGCCGAGCACCAACGATATTGAGGATTCTCACGCCTTTACCATCCCTTCTGGATGAACCCGCATCCGATTGCAGGTACGAATGATGACGTCCTGATAGTCGCTGGCCATCACTTCACGGTCATGATGTTTCATCACATATTCGTGGCCGGCTTGCCCTAGAGTCCGGCGCAATAC
>JARRQQ010000300.1:0-5686 GCA_037381725.1 Sedimentisphaerales bacterium | reverse complement strand
TACCTACAATACGTTTGATTATAATACTACCTATTCATACCAGACTGAAGATTTTACCAAAACAACCGTGCCCTTGTCCACTTCCCTTCGAGGGACCCTTGAGCGCACCGACGCGACATCCCTCGTATGGATGGCAATAAAATGGAAAGTCTTGCTGGACATGCAAGAGGTCAAGGCCCAGTGGACGGCATCCCCGGCGGTTTTCGACCTGTTTTCTTCCATCGAGTGTATTTCACTGTTCTCTGAATCCGCCGACGACGGTTTTCTACTGAGCGCCGTGGCTTACGTGTCGGATGAGAATCATTCCAAACAACTTCATACGGTACTGAATGCAATGAAGCGGCAGTTCCTGGACGTGGAGGGTGCAAACGTGTTCCTGAACTCGTTCCTGACGATGTCGGATACCGCCTTCGATGGAAATTACGTCCGCTGGAATACTCGCTTTACCCAAAGGACACTTGTGGATCTTTGGAATACGAAATTCGTTCGGAAGAAGGTGGCCAGGTACAGTCAAGCTATTGCCATTCCGGGTAATCCTCCCGTCTCGATTCCGCGGGATACCGTCACGAATTCAGTGGGTATGAAGATGGTCCACGTTCCTGCCGGCAAGTTCATGATGGGCAGTCGAGATTCCGCCGACGACGTGGGCGCAAAGGGTGGCGACGCAGGGCGCCGTTATGCCGACGAACACCCACAGCATCTGGTGTCGATAGCGCGGGGCTTTTACATCGGCGCAACGGAAGTGACCCAGGCGCAGTGGAGAGCCGTGATGGGCAGTAACCCGAGCACGTTCGAGGGTGATGATCTGCCGGTCGAGGGGGTGTCCTGGAATGACGCTGTCGAGTTCTGTGAGAAACTCAGCCGCAAAGAAGGAAAGACGTATCGCTTACCTACGGAGGCCGAGTGGGAATATGCCTGCAGGGCGGGAACGCGCACGCCGTTTCACACCGGCGAGACCATCACCACCGACCAGGCTAACTATGACGGACATGGCGTGTACGGCAACGGTCGCAAAGGTGAATACCGTCGAACGACCACTCGAGTCGGAAGTTTTGCTCCGAATGCCTTCGGCCTGTATGACATGCACGGGAATGTCGCCGAGTGGTGCAGTGACCGGTACAGCGAGCAATACGGTGCGGCCCGCCCATCCGTTGATCCGAAGGGGCCGGCGAAGGGCAGATCCCGCGTCTTTCGAGGGGGTTCCTGGAACGATTTTCCATCGCCTTGTCGCTCGGCGAACCGGGACGGCGACTGGCCCGACGTCCGCAAATACGTCATCGGATTTCGGGTGGTCACAGAGGATTTGTAGGAACTTGCCGAGCGAATCCGAGCAGCCCCGCCAACAAGAAGTGCCATTCGCGTCAGCCTTTGGATATAGGTGTCACTGGGCCTGTGGGGAGACAGCAGCTTCTCTCTGAAGGACAGTCACAGGCAACAAAGGGAAATGTAATGTTATTTTTTAAGGGCCAACCCTGCCACCGACCAGGAAGACAATAAGCCACTCTAAGTTTGTCTGGCGTGCTAAGTGCTTGGGAGATCGTCAATCGCTCTGTCAATATCACTCCTGAAAGACGAGAACATCGGCTGAATTCCTTCGACCAAGGGAATAATACGCTCCTTATCCAAGTCGAACGAATATGCGTGACTGAAGAAGTGCCGAAATGCGAGGTATCGTTTCAACTGCCTCGCTGTTGAATCGGAAACGATATTGTCTGATACCGCTGTGGCGAGCAGATCTTGATGCCATGATGGGCCGTCTGGCAGCTTCTTGCCGGACGCAATGACAATCTGTTTAAGGACGTTCTCTATTCCGTTGTAGAAGTTGTGAAGGTGGGTCGCAACCCCTGCCAATTCGAGAGACGAGAGACCCTGGAACCTGTTGCCGCCGGGTAATTCCGCGACAACACGCTCAATATTCTCGAATTCTGCTTCGATCCGCTCACGCACTTTGGCCATACAGCCGGACCCCTTCCCGATAAACCAGTCTGTTAAATTTGCTGTCCCTTGAAAGCTCCACAAGGTCAACCGGTTTGGACAAGGCGAAGAGCAGTTCCCCGTAAAAATCGAAGAACTTCGCGGGAGCAATTCCTTCGATGGCCAGGTCGATATCGTTCGCGTCCCGATCCGGATCAGTACTCGAACCAAACAAAATAATACCTTTAACGTCGTATCGACGGGCGATATCCACGATCATAGCTTTATCTTGTTCAGAAATCATACTCTGATTGTACTGGGCAATCTCACCCCCGTCAATTTTTCCTATCATCCGATTAACACTAGGGACAACCCCGAATGGCGGTCCCTAGTTTCTTGTGGCCGAGAACGGCTACCGGGACACAGGTTCTGCACAGCCTGTGCCGTCCAAAGGGAGCGGGAACGAAAAAAACGGGCGTATCACGAGCGAAAGAACCGTTCGCAGGCGGAGCCGGTTGAGCGAGAGCCTGCTTTGCGGTGCAAGGCTTGCGGGGCGGAGCGAGAACGCGGCCATACCTACTGTCCGAAATGTGCCGAAACGCGGAGAAAGCAGTCGAACCGGGAACGGCGGCGACGGTGCTACCGCATAACCCAAAAGCGTGTAGGCCGAGTGTGGCGCTTTTGTGTTCCAAAAATCAGCGTTCTTGGCCCCGAAAACCGGGAAAAGATTTAGCGAATCTGGACGATAGGTAGTGCAGGTAGGGTCAAGCCAGATTCGCTAAGAATCAGGCCCACAGAAGCGTCAGGATAGACGGCAGGAAAGCGCCCGGAAAAACGAGGGGTATTATCTTCACGACATAAGCGAAGTCAACAGCACAGGAGCACACAAAAGGGCTGCAAGCGGATGCTCACAGCCCTATATATAAGACTATTTACATAACCAGTGTCGCTACCTGATTAGCACTCAGCGATACAAACGTAAATCCGAACGTCGCCTATCAGGCCGAACCACTACCACCTCGAACAACCGTTACTGTCCAACGGAACGACGCAGCTCGATGTCGTCAATGCGCACCAGACCTGAACCGCCCGGCTGGTTGCTGGTCTGGTCGCCTACGCCGATGTACATTATCTTGATCGCTGTCAGATCCACGCCCGTGAAATCGGCCAGGGTGAAACGCCATTGTTGCCAACCATTAACGGTCAGTGCCATCGGATCGGGGTGAGTGATGTCTATGCGGTTGCCGGTACTATCTTCCAGACCAACATAGAACGGCTCGCCAGGATTGTCCGGTTCGCCGTAGAACCACAGTGTCAGGATTTCGACGTCTCTTCTGGTCCAATCCTGGGGCTCATCCCATGTGCGTTGGGTCTCAGCATAAAACTCCGTGCCTTTTATCTCAAATTCTGTCCCATCGAGCAATGTTCCGTCGTTGTCATAAAAGAAAGGCATGGCTTGATTGCCGCCATGAACAATTTGTACCTCAGTATGAGGTGGATCGACATAACCTGTGGAAGCACCGGTATTATTCACGAAGCCATCCCTCCATGTCTCCCAGATCATATTGCCTGGAACGTCTGTGTAAGACTCGAAGTCATCCACCACGATGGAGACCGCATAACCGGCAAGGTAAAGAATCTCAGGTTCAGACAAAATCCTGTTGTATATCGTGACCTCATCTATGAGGCCGGTGAGGAACTCATCCCACTGATTGTTACCGATACGGAAAGGTCCCGAGCCCACGTTAATGGCCGAGCTGGTCATCCGATCTGTTTCAATTCCATTGAGGTAGAACACAAGCCCCTCGTCCTGTTCGGGCTGGAAGGTTACCGCTACATGCTGCCATACTCCGGCTTCAAGAATAAGGTTGGCGCTGCTGTGATCTAAAATGCCAGGTGTAGTGAACCTAACACCTTCGCCATGAGCCTTGAACGAGTATCCCGCGTCCAGGCCCGCAAAGCCTTGTTCACCACCGAGCTGCGCTGGATTAACCCAGCAGGCGATGCTAATGGCATCGGTTATCACAAGCTCAGGAGGATTGCCACAGTCCACATAATCATCACCATCAAGTTCCAGTGCCATGCCAACCTGCCCCTCGACAAAGGCTGGATCTCCAACCAAAGTACCATCGAGCCCGTTGCCTGAACCATCATTCGCGTCGTTATCCAGGGGGTAGTACGCCACCAGGCCCTCAGTACCGGGATTAACCGGTTCCGGTGCCGGTACAGGATCGGCCGAGAGAATCATATGCCCATATCCGAGACTTTGGTCATGAGCTTCAAGACCAGTCCAAGTCATCTGAAGTTCTCTGTCTCCGCTGTCGGTGTCGTCAATTACAGGGTGCAATCCAATCGTGTTGCCTGCTGAAAAATCCAATGACGGCATCTGCCCGTATGGGATAGAGACTTCACAGATGTATCCATCGGCCGTTATGGCAGATGCGATTTGGAGGTAATCAGGCTCGATCGAACCGGCACCGTCCATATTGCACCAGTTCCATCTCTGATTATCGGCGTTGAAACCATACTGGTAGTGTTCAGAATGATCTGCAACGGCGTTTGTGGTAGCGAAGAATACTTCTACGCAGTCGGCATTCCAGATATCGCCGCCCGTCTTATTCATGGACAACGTGTCGTCTTTCACCACCGCGGCGATGTAGATGTTCACATCATCCCACATCACATAGAATTCTCCGCTACAGTCATCAGGCCCGGTCCAGCTTTCCTGTCCTGAAAACAATTGCTCTACTACATTAAGGACCGCCGGAGTCATGGCTTCAAGATTCCAGTCGCTCAGATCTCCATCAATTGCAGTAGGAGTACCCCTGAAACAGTCTATCACCAGCGGCTCTCCAGTCGCTGGGTTTACCGGAGGCGGGGCCGAAATCACCAAACTAACGGTGAACAAAATGAAAATTCCCACCAAATAACATTTCTTAGCTAACATCTTTGTTCCTCCTAATCTTAACTGAAAACTGATATGAAATTTTGCACTGCTCACATACTGAAGTATCAATAAAACAAGTCAATTTTCAATGCATAGTCATCCTCCTTCAAG
Organism: Sedimentisphaerales bacterium; assembly: GCA_037381725.1. Classification (GTDB taxonomy): domain Bacteria; phylum Planctomycetota; class Phycisphaerae; order Sedimentisphaerales; family Anaerobacaceae; genus JAFGTG01. The sequence goes on along the minus strand of JARRQQ010000300.1, from coordinate 714 downwards.
AAGAGCGCCGTGATTTGCACGATCCTGGCCTCCTACCAGAGAATGCAAAGGATACTCTTGCTATTACTAACCTTGATTTTGCAGCAAGTGTACTTCCTTACGCGCCTAAAATACCTTCTTTCTTCAAAGATCAAGAAACGAACTCTGGCAACAAATATGAATAAAGAAATACCAGCGATGGAAAGGGGCTCGACGAAGTCTCAGGTCTTCCATTAAAACTCCTCCTCGGCCGAAAAATCGCAAGAATGGGGGCAATTCAGCACACTGCAAAGGAGAAACCCTTCTTCTCGTGCACTAAAGCTAGTTCCTACTATATAAGTGATCCTGTCCTTTTCCGTCAAGAAAAATCTGCATATTTTCAACTTATCTATGTACTTAGCCGTTGTTATTTCGGCTAAAAAGACCTTGATCCTTGTGGATTTGTGGCGATATGTCCATAGCTTGGGCAGGACTTCGATCTTTCTTTGCGCGTATCGAAAGAATCAGACAAGTTCTGACTTGCCTGCGTATCTCGAAAAGACACGACTAACATGGTAGAATGACGCAATGCGATAGCATGTGGATTAAACGGCATAGGAAATGATCGCTGGTCTGAAAATACCTGAGAAGTATCAGCCGTATCTGAGGATCGGAACGTGCTCCTGGAAGTACGATTCCTGGAAGGGACTCGTCTATGATCCGAATAAAAACTACGCACCCCACGACTACCTTGCC
>JARRQQ010000299.1:0-5694 GCA_037381725.1 Sedimentisphaerales bacterium | reverse complement strand
CCGGCCGTTCTGGTAGAGGGCAGGCTGGCCCGTGTATTCGCAGTGATAGAAATAATCCGTGGCTCCGCCTATCGGGCCGAACCAGTAATCGAAGCCGTGCTTGTCAGGGAAGAATTTCCGCTCGTATCCGAGGTGCCACTTGCCGCAGATGGCCGTGGCGTAACCCACACCTTTGAGCATCCGGGCGATGCTCGTTTCCGCAGCGGGAAGGCCCATGTCGTGGGTTTCGCGCAGCCGGATCGCATCGTCGTAACGGCCCACGTTCCCGATGCCGAGGGCACATTCCAGACCGCCGACACGGTGTTGATAGCGCCCGGTGAGCAGGGCGGTACGGGTCGGTGTACATTCGGGTGCATTGGCGTAGAAAGCCGTGAATCTGACGCCTTCGGTGGCGAGCTTATCAGCCACCGGCGTGCGGATGTCGGTGCAGCCGTAGCATCCGAGGTCGCCGTACCCGAGATCATCCGCCATGATGAGAACGATATTGGGGCGTCGCGCTTCCCGTGAGCCGCCGAGTCCGCAGGCGGGGCTGATGGCACTCAGGGCGGCCAGTCCGGCAGTTCGAGCTAAGAATTGGCGTCTTGTCATGGTCCCGGCCATGATAGTGCTCCTTCAAATGACACAGCGTAGAAGAATGCTCTGCAAGTCTCATTATACATGTCATGGTCCCCGGCGAAAAGCCTTAATTTCGAACATTGGGCCATTCACTGGACCTGAAGCAACGAAACAGGTGGACGCCCCGCGCCAGGCGGACTATAATGAGGTCGGAATCTATCGACCTGCTTGACAGAGAGGATCCGAATGAAAGCTCTGGTTTACAAGGAACCCTATTGCTTCGACTACACGGATTTCCCCGATCCGGCCGTCGGGGATGACGACGTACTGATTCGCGTGAAGGCCTGTGGGATTTGCGGCTCGGACGTGCACGGGTGCACGGGCAAGACCGGCCGGAGAATTCCGCCCTTGATTATGGGCCACGAGGCCGCCGGCGTCGTTGAGGACATGGGGAGCAACGTCGGCGGCTTCAAGAAGGGGGACCGGGTTTGCTTCGATTCGACCGTTTACTGCAATCAGTGCAATGCTTGCCGCCGCGGGCTTTTCAATCGCTGTGTGAAGCGGCAGGTCCTCGGAGTTTCCGTGCCCGCGTTCAAGCGGCACGGCGCCTTTGCGGAGTACGTAGCCGTGCCGTGGTGGATCGTCTCGAAGATTCCAGACCATCTCTCTTTCGTTCATTCGTCTCTTTTAGAGCCTGTATCCATAGGCACGCACGCCGCCAGTCGAGCACCCATCTCGAATGATGACACGGTCCTCGTCATCGGAGCCGGGACGATTGGCTTGTTCATTTTACAAGCCTGCAAGCTGAGAGGCGCCGCCAAGGCCATCGTGGCCGACATCAATGAGTTCCGGCTCGGCGTGGCGAAGGAACTCGGTGCGAACGTTCTTATCAATCCTCTCAAATCAGACTTGAAGGGGACGGTGTTGAAGGAAACGCAGAACCGGGGTGTGGACGTTACCCTGGAAGCTGTCGGATATGCGAAGACATTTGCGGACGCTGTCTCGGCGACGAAGACCGGCGGGCACGTCGTCGCCGTGGGCAACCTGGAACAAAAGGCTGAGTTCGACTTGCAACAATTGGTGGCCCGAGAGCATACGTTTACCGGTTCCTACGCCAGTTCTGGAGAATTCCGGGATTGCATACAACTGGTCGCATCGGGCCAAATCAACGTCGAGCCGCTCATCAGCGACGTCTTGCCGCTTGAGGAAGGGCCAAGCGCTTTCGACCGGTTGCTCAAGGCCGAGGAGAATCTTTTGAAGATTGTTTTGGAACCATAGAATAGTGAACGTGAGTGACTAATACTGCGTCAACGCGAAAATAGGGAAAATGTCATTGCGAGGAGCGAAGCGACGAAGCAATCTCAACTGTTGGGTTACGCAAGGTCTTGAGATTGCTTCGCTTCGCTCGCAATGACATTCTCATAGTTTTTGTTGTGACGCCGTACTAGAGTGAACTAAAGTGCTTAAAATCAAACGCGAGAACTGGCGTTCATGCCAACTTTAGGCATTTTAGTCACTTGCAACTTTAGGGACTCACTTGGGGAGTTGACAATGCAGGATTTATTTGATCTTTCGGGTAAGGTGGCCATTGTAACCGGAGCCAGCCGGGGTCTGGGGCAGTATTTCGGCCGAGCACTGGCTAAGGCCGGGGCGGATTTGGTGATTACCAGCCGGACGTTGTCGAGCCTGAGCGATTTCAAGCAGGAGATCGAAGCACTCGGGCGAAAGGCTCTGGCGGTTCAGATGGATGTCCTCTCGCAAGAGGATATTGAGAATATGGTTCAGGCGGCCATCAGAGAATATGGCAAGATCGACATTTTAGTCAACAACGCGGGGCTGAATATCCGAAACCCGAGTACCAACTTCTCCTGGGAGGATTGGGATACCGTTCTGGACACAAATCTCAAGGGCAATTTCTTCTGCGCCCAGGCGGTCGCCAAGGAAATGATGAAACGAAACTACGGGCGGATCATTAATATGGGGTCATGCACGTGCATTTTCGGCATGGAGGGCATTGTGCCCTATACTGCCAGCCGCGGAGGTATCCTTCTGATGACGCGGGGATTGGCCGTCGAATGGGGCCGCTATGGAATCACGGTCAACGTGCTGGCTCCCGGCTGGTTCAAGACCGCCCAGAATGCGGCTTTGTATGAAAAGAAGGAGTGGTGCGACTACATTACTAGCCGGATACCGCTGAACCGCGTCGGCCAGCCGCACGATCTGGATGGGACCGTCGTCTTCTTGGCTTCGGACGCCTCCGCATACGTTACGGGCCAGATCATCCTGGTCGACGGCGGTTTCACCACGGGAGCCACAAAAGCTATTCCCTGACGGCATCCCGGAATGCCAAAGCTCTATACGGGTGTTGACACCGGTATCGGCGAGGCTTAGAATCTCGCTGCCGCGATGGATTAACAAGGAGAAAGAAATGAGCTTGAGAGGCATCGTGCTGGCTGGAGGAACAGGGTCTCGGCTTATGCCGCTGACGAAAGTGACCAACAAGCACTTGCTCCCGGTGGGGCAAAAGCCGATGATTTTCTACCCCATCGAAAAGCTGACTGCCGCTGGCATTGAGGAAATCCTGATTGTGACTGGCGTCGAACACATGGGGGACGTGGTGAGCCTGCTGGGGTCCGGGAGGACTTTCGGTTGTCGCTTTACCTACAAGGTCCAGGATGAGGCGGGCGGAATCGCCCAAGCCCTGGCATTGGCTGAGAATTTCGCCCAGGGGCAGCCCGTGGCCGTGATTCTCGGCGACAACATCTTCCAGGCCAATCTCAAGGGCTACGTCGAGAGCTTCCTCGCCCAAGGCGCCGGCGCCCGGATTCTGCTTCGGCAGGTACCCGATCCCCACCGGTTCGGGGTTGCGGAGCTGGCCGACGGCAGGATTATCAGCATTGAAGAGAAGCCTCAGCAGCCGAAATCGAACTACGCCGTCACGGGCATCTATTTCTACGACGGCAGCGTCTACGACATCGTACGCACGCTCAAACCCTCGGCTCGCGGCGAGCTTGAAATCACCCACGTGAACGACGCCTACATCGCAAAGGGCCAGTTGGCTTACGATGTGCTCGAGGGCTGGTGGACGGACGCCGGGACGTTCGAGTCCCTGGCCCGGGCCGCTGAGTTGGTCATAAACGACCCGCCTTTGTAGCAGCCGGAGCCGTCGTAACCTCGATTGATTCCTCGATTTGAGATACGAGTGCCGATGAAAGTCATAGAGACAAAATTGCCTGGCGTGATCGTTCTTGAGCCGGACGTGTACGGGGATGACAGAGGATTCTTCCTGGAGACGTGGAACCGGAAGAGATATGAGGAGGCCGGTATTCGGGGAACGTTCGTGCAAGACAATATCTCATTCTCCCGCAAAGGGATTTTGCGCGGTCTCCATTTCCAAGACCCCCAGGCGCAGGGAAAGTTGGTGCAAGTCCTGTCCGGCCAGGTTCTGGACGTCGCCGTCGACATCCGCGTCGGCTCTCCCACTTTTGGACAATGGATTGGCGAAGTGCTTTCCGGGGAGAATCACAAGCAGATGTACGTTCCACCCGGCTTCGCTCACGGCTATTGCGTAACGGGCGAGACGGCATTTTTTTCATACAAGTGCACCGACTTCTACAACCCGGATGCTGAGCACGGGATCATCTGGAGCGATCCGGACCTGCACATCGACTGGCCGGTTCAAGAGCCTCTCCTGTCGCCCAGGGATGCGGGCTATTCGAGATTGAAAGACGTTCCGGTAGATGTGTTGCCCCGTTTCGAGGAGACCTGATGGAGGCGGGAAAGACCAGAATCGCTATTTTGGGCGGCAAAGGGATGCTTGGCTCCGATTTGGTCCCGGGCTGCCGGGCGAAAGGATTCGATCCAATTATCTTCGACCTGCCCGAGTTTGATATCACCAATACCGACCAGGTGCGCCAGGCCGTTTCAAGTACCGAAATGATCATCAACTGCGCCGCCTACACGAACGTTGACGGCGCGGAAAGCGAAAGCGAGTTGGCCTACAGGATCAATGCCGAAGCAGTGGGGCGGCTCGGGGCTATCGTGCGGGACGCCGGCAAGTGGCTTTTGCATATCAGCACGGATTTTGTCTTCGATGGGCGGTCGGACGCGCCCTACACCGAGACCGATCCCGCGGATCCTATCAACGCGTACGGCAAGAGTAAATTAGCCGGGGAGCGTCTTCTGACCCAGAGTGGCTGTCGGCATTGCATCGTGCGTGTCGAGTGGACCTACGGCTCGGCAGGCAACAATTTCGTCACCAAGCTCATGCAGCGTGCCAGGGCGGGCAAGGCATTGAAAGTCGTGGATGACCAAATCGGTTCGCCAACAGCGACAACCGAAGTCTCCAAGGCGATCTGCGAATTGTTGGATCAGAAGCCGGAGGGCTTGTTTCACTTCGCCGCCGCCGGATACGTCAGCCGGTACGAAATGGCCAAGTTCATTGTGGATGAACGCGCCCTGGATATTGCCGTATCGCCCTGTAAGACCGGCGATTTCGCCAGCCTGGCGGCAAGGCCCTTGAACAGCCGGTTCGACTGTAGTAAGATTCAGGCTCTGCTTTCTGAACCAATCGAACACTGGCAGAAACCATTGGAGCGTTTCTTGAGGCAATTATGAAAAGGATTTTGGTCACGGGCGGGGCTGGGTTCATCGGTAGCAATTTTGTGAGGATGGTGCTCGCCGAACATCCGGATTGTCTCGTTGTCAATCTCGATAAGCTAACCTACGCCGGCAATCTCGAGAATCTCACGGAATTCCTGGAGCACGAGAATCACAAATTCGTCAGAGGCGACATCTGCGACGGTACACTGGTTGGAAAGATTATCGACGATCACAAGATCGATGCCATCGTCAACTTTGCCGCCGAGACGCACGTGGACCGCTCCATCGCCGAGCCGAAGGTCTTCATCGAGACGAACATCACCGGCACGTTGACTCTGCTCGAAGCGGTGCGCGATAAGAAGCTGAAAAAGTACGTTCAGATTTCGACCGACGAGGTCTACGGCGCCCTCGGTCCGGAGGGCGTGTTCACCGAACGCACGCCGCTCAGTCCGAATTCCCCGTACTCGGCGAGCAAGTCCGCGGCGGATCTTCTGGTCAGGGCGTTCGGCCATACATGGGGCGTAGAATACAATATCA
>JARRQQ010000298.1:5750-6503 GCA_037381725.1 Sedimentisphaerales bacterium | reverse complement strand
CGCGCGGGCCATCTCCCAGAGCCGGCGATAGGCGTCGAGCGTACCGTCTGTGGCCTCGATGGTGTAACCCGGATTGCCGCCGGTTGTCTTGACCGCGTCGTAATCTCCCTTGTCGCCGCCAAAATAGGACTCGGCGTACGATGCTTCCGAGCGTTCTTGTGTCTGAAAGATGCCCCAGTACTGGCCGTTGAGATACAGGTGATAGTACCGGCTGCGCGTGTAGGGCTGACCCATATCCCGCTGCGTATCGCGTGAGAAGACCTCACGGACCATCGTGTTCTTATCGCTGCCGTCATAGCTCCACGAGTAGTTCTGGCTGGTTCGCAGATCGATGTTCTCGAACTCGCTCACCCCTTCGTCCCCGAACAATGGGAAGCGAAGCTTGGATTGCCCGTACTCCGGCCGGAAGAACAATCTAAAGGCGTGTTTCGGGTTGTTGTCGTTTCGGCTGTAGCCCCCGCGGATTCGCAGGCCGGCGTCGATCTGGAATCCCTCGCTCCCATCGGGATTGATCAGCTCGACCGAGACGGGCCGCTCCCATTCCTTGCCGTGCCTCGTTGCATTCACGTAGATGCCTGTAGCCGGATCGAACAGGTTCTTCAGCTCCGTCACAAGCGAAATGCTCGGAATTGTCAGTAGAGCGTCGTCCATGAGATTCCTATAGCGGGGATCGTTGACGACATCGGGATCCATGCCGTAGTTCATTGTCTGGCCGTTGACACTGCCGCTCGGCCAGCTTGAGGGTTGGCGATG
>JARRQQ010000298.1:0-5695 GCA_037381725.1 Sedimentisphaerales bacterium | reverse complement strand
CGATTGCCTCACGACGTCGGCCACGAAGATGTAGGTCTGGGTGACTATGCCGCTGGGCTTCCAGCCCTCTTTCGTTGCGACGGCGCGCAGGCACGTGGTTCCGCTAATGGAGATTGGTGCGGTGTAGCGCACGCCGCCCATCGGCCCGCGCGGCCCGATCACGTACGGATCGCTGCCGACGCGGGAGTAGTATATGACGGCGTCCTCGGTCTCGGTGGCGAGGGTGACGAGAATCGGCGAGTTGCAGAATCCCCTCTCATGGCTGCACTTTACCTCCGAGACGAGGCCGTCATAAACAGCCACGTTTTCCGCCCCCGGGCTGGGATACGCGAAGAGCCGCCAGTCGTCGCCGGCGTCGGGGTAACGACCATATGAGATGTCGGCGGTCTGCTCTCTAAATGCAATGCTGTCAATCAAAGTCTCGCGGTCCGTGTCGAACAGGCCGATTTCCTCGCCGTCCCCGTCGAGTTGGAAGCTAGCGTGTAGCCCGGCGTCGGCCACGTCATTGTCGGCCCATACGAGCAAGTAACCTTGGGCGGGGATGGTTGTCGCCATCCGGTCGCCGCTTGGAAAACGCCACTTGGTGGGAGTTGAGAGGTTGTCCGTCAGATACATGCCGGCCGCGTCAATCGCCGCAGCACCGTAATTGTAGATTTCAATCCAGTCTTCATACTGGCCTTGCGGGTCCTGGACGTTGCTCTTGTTGGAGGCCAGGAATTCGTTGATGACCAGCGAAGCTCCGCTTGCGTTTGCGGACGCGATCAGACACAAAAGGAGAATGAGGGTCGAATATCGAACCGTTCTGCGTGAAGCTTTTCTTTCATCACTCGACGTTCGACATTCGCTTTTTGTTGTTCCCATTGTCTTAGTAACCGGGTGAGGGCGGCGTTGCCTGCCAGTTGTGTGGGTCGTTGCCGGAATGATACTCGTCTGCTGATATTCTCTGCAAGACATTGCCCGTGCCGTCTGCGGAGTCGGGCCAGGGTGACGCGTCGGAATAAATCACCTCGTCCACGATAGCCCAGGAAACCGGATCGGCCGGCTGGTTCGCAGGCAACGGCATCTCCAGGGCAATCCGTTCGCCGGCGTTCGACAGGCTGCCCGACCAGGGTCCTACGATGTCCACTGCGGCCGTGAGCAGGCTTGTATTGTATGAGGCGATGAATTGGGTCAGCCGGGACGGCGCCACACGCGGATCGAAACCGACGACGATCAGCCTGCCGCCGGAAGGGATCGAAGCATTCCCGTCGAATGTATATTCCATCGCTCCATCCAGGCGCCAGGCGCCCTCGGAATTAGCCAGGGATATTCGGCTCGCGGTCGGATTGTACAGCTCGATGTACTCATCATCCGTTTCGGTTGCGGGATGGTACATGATCTCGTCGATCACCACGTGCGAGAGGGGATTGTCATTTGCCAAATCACGCGATGGGATCATCTCGAACCAGTAATCACCGCCATCCGGGTAATGGCCCAGAGACGTGTCACTCTGCTGGGCCTTGAAGCTGATGGTATCGACGATGCGGTCCTCGGACGTACCGGGCAGGTACGAGAGAACGACTTGTTCGCCCGATTTGCTCAAACCGAATCCGGTATCCGCTGGATTGTGGAAGCCCGCGATCTCGTCGAAGCTAATGGTGTCGTACCCGGCCATATCGACTGCTGGAATGGCCCATTTCTTGAGGTCCGTCACGTCATCGCTGAGATACCAGTCGCGCAGATGGATCGTGTCCGCGGTCGTGTTGTAAAGTTCGATCCAATCGTTCGATTGTGGGTATTGCGGATCGGTAAATTCCGTGTTTGCAGCGATCTCGTTAAGAACCACCGTTGTTTCAGGCTCAGGGTCGTCCATACCGGGTGAGCCGCCGATAGTGGCGCTGGCCCGCCAGTTGCCCCCATAGTTCAAGGAGCCGTCCGGCTCGCCGGGCAACGCCGAGAGCAATGGGACAAGTGAATGGCCGCCGCCATCAGCCGCCTGTGGCCAGCCCCGTCCATCGTTATAAGCAAACTCAGCCACGGTCCCGTTCCAGAAATCGACGAGACTGACGCTTTCACCGTCGTTGGACAGCCTGCCGGTATATTCCCCAGCGATCTTCGAGGACAATCCCGTGCCGTAGCGCGACAGGAAAGCCGCCTCGTTCCCAACAACCAGGACAAAGTCGCCTGGCGCCAAACTGGTTACCCGGCTGTCGACGAAATCGAACGTGATGCCGTCAGTGAAGACCAGGGAGGTTAGGTCGATGGCTTCGTCTCCAGTGTTTTTCAATTCGATGAACTCGAACTCGTCGCTGTCCGTGGGATCACCGGGCGGATCGGCGGGATTGTACATAACCTCTGTGATGCGCAAGTTGCTCAGGATATGCGACGCGATCGGCTCGCCCGCTACGAATTGGATCGGCGCGGACCAGTGACTCCATCGGTTGGTATTGTCCCTCATCCGGCAGCGAACCCGGTACGTGTGGCCGGCCTTGACCCGGCTGGCCGGTATCTGCACCTCGCGAGCAAAATCGGCAAGCTCCCCGCTTTCCCAGACGGGATCGATCTCGTACTTGCCTTCCGTGACGCGATGGGTCGGGGCAACGTCGCCGGGATCGCCAAGCTCAGCGGTCAATCGCACGTCGATGAAACAATCGGAGCTGGTCGTCCGTGACATATTCTGCACCTGGATGGCAATGACGTTCTCGCCTTCGACCAGGCACGTCGGGTCCGGCAGTGAGAAGGTAAACCATGTCTTCTCCGAGGACTGGTTACCGTTGGCGAGGCCGTCATATGGAACGTTTGCCGATGGCATGTTCTGCGATAGGACGAACGTCCCATTGATCCACACGTTGAAGCCATCATCGTACATCGCCTCCAACCGCAGGGTGCTTATCCGTGAGACGTCCTCCACTGTGAACTTCTTGCGGACGTAGAAAGACGAGCATTGGTACTGCATTCCCGTCAGCGTTGTGCCGAGAAACGAAGTTGGCTCGCCCCAGCCGATAGGCGTCCGTCCCCGGGGCCAGTGCACGTCGTCGAAACCGAATGCCCGCCAGGCGGTGATGTCACGGGGCGACGGCTCCTGGGTGCCTTTGAAGTACTTCCAGTCGGCGCCGTCGGGTATCAAGACAATGTCGTCATCCGGCGAGATGACCTGGGCGCCGGGGCTGACCTCGGCGATGCGCCACTCCATCCCCGCGAACGTGCTGCTTCCCTGCGGATCACTAAACGGGTTGGTCTCGAACGTCAGCGCGTTAATCGGATACGTGGAAGGGCACGTGGCCGTGACGACGGGAGTCCGTGGGATGAGCGGATCGTCGTAGTAGGTATCGAACTCTCGGTTGCCCGATACGACGTAGTCCTTCATGATCTGGACCATGCCGGGGAAGTCCTTGGTGGCGGCCTTCTGATAGAAACGTCCTTGGCCGGCTTTGCTGGAACCGTGGCTCGGCCGATACCCCGCGCTCACGGCGGCATTGGACATAACCCAATGGTAATCCCACATGGCGCGATCCGCGTCCACGATGGACGGTCCGTCGGCCGGATCGTCGATGACGGCTGCGAATTCGTCTATGAGCTGGCCCATCTGGTCTGCGTTGTAGAACAGGTCGTTAAACTCGCGGAGCCGGTTCTGCTGCTCGATCATGAGGCCTGAACGTTGCGTGATTCGTCCTTGCTTGCGGAAGGGGTCTTCGCCGTCGCCGTACATATTGTTGGCCCAGGTTAGATCGAGGTCCCAGGGGAGCTGCGACCAGAGCTGCGTCTCCGGGTTGAAATAGAAGTAGTAGTTCTTGCCGTACCCGACGTCCCCGTGGTGAGCGCCTTCGACCACGCAGCGATACGAGAAGTAGCTGTCCAAGTCCACGTTGTCCCGCCACCAGTGCTCGGTGGGATCGGGGTCGTAATAGTACCCTTGCTTGAAAGCCGCCAGATCGGAGCCGTTGGTTGGTCCCGTCAAACTCTGGTTGGTGATTTGTCCCTGGTGACCTTCTATTTTATACATGTTCCCGTCGGGCAGATCGTGCTCCTCGAGGAATCGCCCGTCCATCTGCTCGATGGCCAGGTAAAGTCCCCAGAAGTCACCGTCGTACTGAGTGCCACTGTTAGTCAGTGGCGGGTGGGCGGTGTTCAGAAGGCCGTCCTCGTAGCGCTCGTCGATGACTCGAAATTCCAGCCAATGCGTCTTTGAGGCGGGCGTGCCCATCATGTTGAACATCTTGAAAGTCACCGCCTCGAACATTCCCTGCTCACCGCGATGCTGGTAGTCACCCTGTTGAATACAGGCGGAGAAGTTGAGCTTGTCCCAGGTGGTGTCGTACTTCTGGCCGTAATCGTCGCGGGCCTGGAAATAGTGGCCGCGATTGAAGTCAAATTTCCACATGTTCTTGCCCATAGAGTATCGCCAGGTCCCGCCGCGGGCACGATAGCGGATATGATCGTAAACCTCGCCGCCATATACTAACGTGCCGTACCACTTGTAGTCGGCGCCGCTGTATCGTTCGAGCCAGGTAGCGGCCTCCACGTCCGATTTCTTGCTGATCAGGTGGTACACGGGCACGCTGCGCATCACGTCGGTGCCGTACCGGACCACCGGCGTGACGCCGGGCCGAATCGCTCCGGACCAGGCGGGCACGCCGTCATAAACGAAATAGGCGAAATTGGGCTGCGGATCATCCGCATACGGCACGAGAAGGCCCCATCCCGTGCGGTCCATTGCGACGATGCGATAGCGCATCAAACGCCGGTGAATCTGCATGGAAGCTGGAAGCTGCACGCTGTACACGTCGTCGCCCGCGACGGCGTCGCCGTCAGCACCGTCGTCGTTCATCGCGACACTGGTCCAGTACAGATGGTATCGCGGGTCGTTGATGTTGATATAGCTGCCGGGTTCGACGATCTGGTAGTTCAGCGTCACGCTTTCAACGCCGTCGGCGTCGGTGACTTTGGCGGTGATGGTGACAGGCTCGTTGGATTTCGGCTGTTTGGGCGAATGCACGACTTGACGGATAAGTGGAGGCGGATTGTCCTGATAAACCGATTCGTTGGCCGCCGTGGGTGTCGGATAGGCCGAACGCCAACTGCCGCCCAAATCATTATCCAGAAACGGGTTGACAAGCTGGATAGAGCGGCCGGTCCCGGGCTGATTTTCGGGCGAGGGATCGCCAACGGTCGGCCAGGGAAATCCAAGCTTGTAGTCGACTTGGTCGACGCTGTCTCCATCGCGATTGCGCAGCTCGATCTTCTCTCCGTCGTTGGCGAGTCTACCCTGGAACGGGCCGAACACCAAGTGCGGAGGGATGCCGGTCCTGTACGTGCCCCACTTGGCATCGATCTGCTCCGGGTTGTAGGCGACGACAATATAGCCGCCTGCCGCCAACGTCGCGCCGGCGGGGAATTCGTACGTGATACCGCTGCTGAAGTACCAGCCAGAAAGGTCTACGTCCGTCATCTCCGTATTGTAAAGCTCGACAAACTCGACTGCTTCAGTCTTGACATCGGGATCGTAGTGAATCTCGTTGATAACGACGCCGGCCATGCACGTGCAGGAGCACAGGAGAACGATTGCGAACGAAAACAAGCCGCCCGCACCTGTGAATTGCACCTTCTGATTTGTGTATGCTCGCGTAGTCAATAGTTACTCGTCGTTAGTCAATCCCTGTGCCTACCGGCCTGGAGAAGGGGCAGCGGCTATCCAATTATCGGGATCGTTGCCGTA
>JARRQQ010000297.1:1516-12095 GCA_037381725.1 Sedimentisphaerales bacterium | reverse complement strand
CCTGCTCACGGCCACGACTGGTGCGTGATCGTTCACATCAGCAGCCACAGACTGGACAAGATGGGCCTCGTCATGAACTTCCAGAAGCTCAAGGCCATGCTGAACGAAGCCGTCAAAGATTTCGAAGAGGTTGACCTGGATGCGATCGACTACTTTCGGCGGAACAACCCTTCGGCCGAGAACGTAGCTAAGTATGTGTATGAAAGACTCGGGGGCAGGCTGCCTAAAACCGTTAAACTGCGAACAGTCAGCGTCATGGAGGAGCCAAGCTGCTGGGCGAGCTACAGCGTAGAGTAGACACTCCGGAACAACCAGCATTCCGGCGCCACTCCGAAGATAGGGTTCACAGACTTATTGCGGAAAAAGTTCTTCCCCGATAAGATGAGAAAGGGTAGGATAGTTAAAACAGGCTGAGGATCGGGTAAATTATGCGATGTCAGATTTGCAACAAGAATGACGCGACGATTCATCTGACGGAGATCGCCGAGGGTGTCCGCACGGAGATGCATATTTGCGAGAATTGCGCCGCCGAGCAGGACATCACGGTCAAGAGCCATATCCCGATCAACGAGTTGCTCAGCAATCTGCTGGCCGTTCAGCCGACGGACGAGGAAATCTCCGGCGTGGCCGAGCAGAAGCTCGCCTGCTCGATCTGCGGTTTCACGCTGGCCCAGTTCCGAAAAGAAGGGGTCTTGGGTTGCCCCCGCGACTATGAGATTTTCGAGAACGTGCTTCGGCCGCTGATCGAAAAAGCTCACGACGGCAGCACGACGCACTGCGGCAAGATCCCGCTGAAGACACCCGGCGATACGAAAAAGCAGAGCGAGCTGCTTAGCCTTCGCCAGCAATTGGAGGCGGCGGTACGAAGCGAGGACTATGAACGGGCGGCCGAGATTCGTGACAGAATAAAACGCACCGAACAATGACGATGGTGCTGAGCACCTTGCGATACGAACATGAAACTGACCGACATAAGCAACGACATCAACGAGTGGTTCGACGGCTCGGGGCCATTGGCCGATATCGTGGTCTCTTCACGGGTACGCCTGGCCCGGAATCTGGCCGGGCATAAGTTCTTGAGCCGCTGCTCCAACGCCGAGAAGACCGAGATACTCGAGAAGCTCCGGGACGTCATGATGTCCCTGGACCTCGGTGACAATGTCTTCTACATCAGTGTGGACAAAGAGCCGACCCTGAACAAGCATTTCCTCGTGGAGCGCCATCTGATCAGCCGGCATCTCGCTTTCGGCAAAGGCCCGCGCGGCGTCGTGATCGCTGAGCGGGAATTCTTCACGGCGATGATCAATGAAGAGGACCATCTGCGCATCCAGGTGTTCAAGGCCGGCTGCCAGCTTACCCAGTGCGCCGAGCAGATCAACCGCATCGACGACATGATCGAGGAGAAGGTCAACTTCGCTTTCAGCCCCCGGTACGGATACCTCACGGCCTGCCCGACGAACCTGGGCACGGGCATCCGCGTCTCGGTCATGCTCCACCTGCCCGCCCTCAAGATGACCGGCCAGATCGAGAAATTCTTCAACGCGGCCAAGGACATGAACCTGGCCGTGCGAGGGCTCTTCGGTGAGGGCAGTGAGGCGGCCAGCGACTTGTACCAACTCTCCAACCAGATTACGCTCGGCGTCTCCGAATCGGCGGTCGTCTCGCAATTCGAGAACTCCATTATCCCCGAGATCATCGAGTACGAAAACGTGGCCCGGTCCCAACTGCTCTGCAACCAACCAGAGCTGCTCGACGACAAGATCTCACGGGCGATCGCGTTGTTGCAGAATGCGCATTTGATCAGCTCGCAGGAAGCTTTGTTCCTCCTGAGCCACCTGCGTCTGGGGATCAACATGCACAAGTACATGGGCGCCTCGACGCCCGCGATCAACAAGCTCCGTGCCCTTTGCGGCGCCGGGGCCGACGCCGATCAACCAAGCCCGCTTTCCATCGCAACCATCAACCGGCTGTTCATGCTGACGCTTCCCGCTCACCTCCAGCTCAACTACGGCAAGCCGCTCGACTCCACGCACCGCGACGCCCTCCGAGCCGAAATCATCCGCTCCGCCCTCCGCCAGCGATTGACTGATGACAAATGACCATTGACTATCTGGGCAGACGTCGGCATTGCATGCGTGAGAGCCTTTCAATAGGCAACGGACAATAGTTGATTTTTTCTACTCGTAGTCTTTGAAGTTCTTCATCCAGTCGGGCCAGACGGGTTGTGGGGCGCTGGTCTCGAAGGCGCGATGCCACTTCAGCCGCCATAGCTCCTTGAGCCCGACCTTCCGGGTAGACCAGTCCAGGAAGACGCCATTGACGTATCCGTTGTGGCGGTTGACGGAAAATGCAACCATGTAGTCGGAGACTCCGGTGTAGGGCTGACCATCGTAGATGGGAGGGTTATCAGATAGCAAGGGGTAGCCGGCGTAGTATTGCTCGCCCATAAGGAGCGGTACGTTGTTTGCGCCTCGCACGTGAGGCGTCCTCCAGTTGTTCATCGTCGGGCGTTCGTCGCGGTCCGGCATCACTTTCATTTCTATCGGTGGATTGCGGACCCAGGCGTTGATCCCGTAGCTTCCGCAAAGCCCTTCGAAGGAGGGCCGCTCGCTGCCGTAGCGACCCCACGCGGCAAAAGGATGCATCCCGTCTTCGGTGAGAGGCTTCGTCGCGGCCGGGCAGCAGAGTATCTCCTCACTGCCCTTGTAGTAGGGCCGGAGCAGCGCGACCCACGTGTCCGTGTAGTCCTTCCCCGTCCACCAGCCTTCCTGGAAATTGCCGTTGTTGTCGTCGGTGTACATCGAGAAGTAGAGGCCCCACTGCTTGAGGTTCGACAGGCAGGCCACGCCCTTGGCATGTTGCTTGACCTTTTGCAGAGCGGGCAACAGGATCGACAGCAGCAGGGCGATCACAGAGATCACCACCAGCAACTCGATGAGCGTAAACCCGCGTGATTTGCGCATGGCCTTGTTCTCTTGCCTAGGTCTCAGTGAGCATTCGCCATCCCTGAAGCCTTCGGCTTTGAAGTTACCACCCGTTACCTTTGTTTTTGTTCCTTCGGATGGCAGCCTCATCCTGATCACCGTTTATCACGATGAGGATGGCTTCTCCTCAACTCATCTGTATCACACGGCCGGCTAGCAGTCTGTGCTATGGCTCTGGTTAAGGCTGATACAATCGGATATCGTCAATGTATATCGTACCTGAACCCCCGGCGGATGCCAAGCCGGACTTACTGCCCAGGCCGATGGCGAGCTTGTCTACGTTGGTCAGATTGATCCCTTGGTCGGTGAAGGTTTGCAGCGGGACCCGCCACTGCTTCCACAAAGTCGATGTTACCGCAGCGGGATCATCGTTTGCCACGATCGCCGGGGCGCCCGCGCTGTTCGAGATCGCAACGTACAGCGGCTCGGCGGCATTGGCCGAGGCACCACGGAACCAAAGCGACAATTCGCCGACGCCCGCCGCCGTCCAGTCACGCAACGCCGTTAACGTTAGCGCCGCCTCTGAGTTCGACACAGCGCCTTCGTTGGCATATGAGAGCGGCATGGATTGCGAGCCGCCATGAACGATCGTCTGCTCGGCATACGGGGGCATGAGATAGCCGACTTGTGCACCGTTATCGGCGGCGCCGAAACCATCGATCCAATGCTGCCAGATCGCCTCATTGTTCGGATCGTCGTCGGTGTAGCTCTCGAAATCATCGACAAGAAGATAGTTGCCGACCGTAAAGCTCCAAACGGGACCTTGAAGCGGACTTCCGTTGTAGACCTCATCCACGCGCCAGTAGTACGTGGCGTTCGCTTCGAGCAAATCGAGATCGTAGGTTTCGTCGCCAAGCGTCTTGGGTCCGACGTATTCGGGCGAGGAGGTATTGGCGCCGCGTACGGTGTCTTTGTTCATTCCAAGGTAAAGCTGGTGCGAAGCGGCGCTATCCGCCGACGTCCAGCTTAAGACTGTTGACATCGCCACGTCGGTCGCGCCGTTGGCCGGTTGTGGATTGCCGACCGCGCCGGGCGTCGTAAAGGTCCAAACGTCGCCTTTGTACGTCTCGACGCCGTCATTCTCGTCAATCCGCCAATAGTAGACTTTCTCCCGTTCGAGCGTGCCCGTTCGATGGCTCGTCGTTCCGGAGACGGTGCCCGCAGTCGCATTGCTCACCTCGTCGTAATCTTCGCCGAAGTAGACCGTGTGCAGTTTCGCGCCAAAGCCCGCGGTCCAGGTCAGAGTCACGTTGTCCGGGCCAACGAATTCGGCGCCGTCCGCCGGATCGGGGTTATAGGCCGTCTGGGGCGCAATTGAGAAACTCCAAACACTACCTTTCCAGGGACTATTCGGATCCGCATCGTTGACCTCGTCGATGCGCCAGTAGTACGTTGTCCCGGGTTCAAGACCGTCCGGATAGGCAAAGCCCGGGAAACCCACGAGTAATGTTGTTGTCGCCTGGTTTCCCTGGAATACATCCGAATCGTGCGTCGCTTCGCTGACGGCATCGAAACTGTCGCCGGCGTACACATCGTGTGAGACGGCGGAGGGGCCGGCTCTCCAGGTTAAAGTCGCCCACGTATCTGTGAGCAGGGCGCCGTCGGCCGGCTCAGGCCCGTAGGCCAGTTGGCTCTGTTCGGTACCCGTCATGATGGCCCTGATCTCGGGTTCGGTTAGCGCGTAGTCGAAGAGTCGCATGTCATCAAGAAAACCCTCAAAGACTCTTGTGGCGCCGAGCGTCGAGGCGCCGATGATGACCGGGGCATCGTCATACGGTCCGATTGAAAACGGCTTGGGGCCCTCATCATCGACGCCGTTCATGTAGACCGTAGCATTGGTGCCGTCAAAGATCCAAGCCAGGTGAACCCATTCGTTGGCGTCCCGTCCCAATACGCCCAGAGGGCCAGAGTGAACTCCGGCGTTCCACCCGTCGGGTCAAAGACCCCACAGTTGATTCCCGTGCACTTGTCCGTTCCGAACTCCAGTGCCGCCGCACCGAACGGGCCGGATCCCCACTCACCGGTCCCCAGCAACGTGCCATCGTGCCCATTGCCGGAGGTGTCGTAGGCAGTTGTTCCGGAACCCTCGTCAAAGGTCCACCAGCCAATAAGATCGGCCTGCGCTATGCTCGCGAGAATCAGGCTCAGAACTAGAGCAAAACAAGCCGGGTAAATCAATCTTCTACACATGTCATACCTCCTAACTCATTTTTATCTACACTATGGTCGATACAGCCGGATATCATCAATGTATATTGTCCCTGTACCGCCGGGTGTCGCCACACCGGACTTGGCCCCTAGACCAACGGCTAATTGGTCCACGTTGCTCAGATTGATACCCCTATCCGCGAACGCCTGAAGCGGGACGACCCACTGCGTCCAGACTGCCGCTTTTGCCGCATTCAGATCATCATTGGCCACAATGGCCGGCGCGCCCGCGCTGTTGGCGACAGCCACATATAACGGCTCAGCCGCGTTCGACGTGCTGCCCCGGAACCACAGCGACAGCTCACCGACGCCCTCGGTCGTCCAATCGCGCGGCGCCGTCAGTATCAGCGTCGCCTCCGAATTTGTCACACCGTTTTCGTTCGTATAGAGCAGCGGCATGGACTGGGCGCCGCTATGTACAATCATCCGCTCACAATACGGAGGCAACAGATAGCCTACCTGCGCGCCGTTGTCGGCGACGCCGAATCCGTCTATCCAGCTTTGCCAGATCGCCTGGCCGGCGGCGTCGTCATCGGTGTAGCTCTCGAAATCGTCAACTACCAAATAATTTCCAACTGTGAAAGTCCAGATGGGACCTTTAATCAGATTTCCGTTGGAGACCTCATCAACTCGCCAATAATAGGTAGTGTCTGCTTCGAGAAAACCTGGGTCGTAGCTCTCGGCGCCCAGCGCTTTCGAGCCTTTGTGTTCGGGCGAGGATGTATCGGCGCTGCGCACGGCATCCTTGTCCAGTCCGAGGTAGACCTGATGCGAAGCGGCGTTGGAGGCCGCGGTCCAGCTTAGGGTCGTTGCCATTGATAGATCGGCAGCACCGTTGGCCGGCTGTGGATTGCCAACCGCGCCGGGCGTCGTAAAGGTCCAGACGTCGCCTTTGTACGTATCTGAGCCGAAGCCTTCATCCACTCGCCAGTAATAAACCTTCTCGGATTCAAGCTGGCCTGGAGAATAGTCGGTCGTACCAAGTATAATGCCGCCCTGTGTGGCGTTCTCCACCTGCTCATAATCCTCACCGAGGTAAACGGTGTGTATCGTCGCGCCGAGGCCCGCCGTCCAGGACAAGGTCGGCTTTGTCCCTGAGACGGCGTCGCCGTCGGGCGGAACGGGATTGTAAGCGGTCTTGGGTGCAATTGAGAAGCTCCAGACCGGACCTTTCCACGGACTCTCCGGGTCCGTTTCATTGACCTCATCGATGCGCCAATAATAGGTCGAGCCGGGAACGAGGCCTTCGGGATAAGCATATCCCGGTAAGCCGGCGAGATAAAACGTATCGGCCAGGTTACCTCGGAATACGTCGGAGTCTCGTGTCGCTTCGTTCACGGCATCGAAATCATCACCCAGATAGACATCGTGTGAGACAGCGGAGAGGCCGGGTATCCAGGATAGATTCACCCATGTGTTTGTCAACAGTTCGTCGTCGGCCGGATCAGGCCCGAAAGCGTATGGTCCACTGGCCATTATACCGAGAATCTCCGCTTCCAACAGGACGTGGTTGAAAATGCGAACATCATCCAGTTCTCCACCGAAGAATCTTTCAGCGTTCAGATCCACCCTTCCACCGAAGTAAAGGTCGGTTGACGGGTCAAAGGCGTCTCCGCCCTGGGAACTCGAGGCCTGAGAAATTCCGTCCACGTAGACATTTGCTCCAATCCCGGAGGCGGCCGTCAGGGCATAATGATGCCACTCGCCATCGGCTAATCCAGGAGCTACATCCAGCCTATTCGTTTCCTCGGCGGCGTCATTGGCGTCCCGCAAAGCCGTCCTCAAATAACCCCCACCATTAGGTTCTCCTTCATCGTTTTCACCAAAATAGATGTTAAGGCTGTTGCCGTTATCATACGGGGCGTGACTGAACATGTACTGGAATGCGTTGCCGTCGAGGTCTGAGCATTTGAACCAAAAAGCGACGGTGAACTCGGGGCCATAAGCAAAATCCGGTACCACCACATAATCGTCGATTTCGTCAAACGCCAGGGCTGCACCTATTTTGCCTGCCGTAGTTTGAGCGCCATGAATGACCCCATTATTCCCATTGCCACTCGAATCGTGAGCTGCAGTACCGGAGCCTTCGTCAAACTTCCACCAGCCGACAAGCTCCGCCTGAGCCATGCTCGTCACAATCAGGCTTAGAGCCGCAGCAAAAAAAGCCGGGTAGATCAACTTTTTACACATGCCATACCTCCTGTAGTTTTCCTATGTATCAGCAACTATCCACGTTCGTAGTGTGCCCGTGAGGGCATACCATCTGCTGCGACCGGCTGCATTTTACCACGATATGGTAACGCTAACGCCTCACGGCGTCACTACGAACGGCAAGCACATCTGCCAATGCCGGTCAGTCAACGTCGTCGGTAATCAAGATAGCGTCAAGGAACACGCCATCTTCACGCTTGGCGATTTCCAGTGTATTCGCTCCGGCGGGCAACGTGTAATTCATCACCTCGAAAACCTGCATCCCGTGGCTCAATTCACTATAAACCTCATCCCAGCCCCATTCGCCTCTTGGGACATCCATCGCATCAAACCTGATCCAGCCGGTACCGGGCAGATCTTGATCTTCAAGGTTTTGACTTGTAGCCGTCGGGATTCGAACCCAGAGCGAGTCGCTGTTGGCCTGTTGCGCCCTGAACAGCATCTTGTAGGACCCTCCGGCGACACTAAAATCGTACGAGGCGACCCATTCCGCCCCCGGCGGAGTGTCGTTGTCGTCACCATCTCCGTCCTTCGAACCGATGTATTGCCCACCCGAAGCGTCCGGATCGTCAGAAATCGTCCAGTTCGCTCCCAGGGTGGCGGCATCCTCCGCTTCCAACCATATTTCCTCGGGAGGCTCGGCAGCCGATGGATACAGCCGGATGTCGTCGAAGAACACCGCGCCTGAACCACCGGCCGTCAGATTCCTTTCGTCTCCAAAACCAATAGCAATCTCAGTGACATTCTGCAAATCCACACCGAACGAAGCAAGGTCGATATTCCAGAGCTTCCACTTTCCTCGCTTCATGTACTCTATTTCGGTCGGCTTTATATCGGCCGGGTCACCATCGTACACGATCTTGGAACCGTTGACCTTTACATACATCTGCTCGACGCTGTTTGTCGGCTCGCCGTGGAAATAGAGCGACAGCACTTTAACACCGTTCTTCGTCCAATCCTGCGCCGGGTCCAGCGTCCGCACCGCCTCTGAAATCTTCATGTCGTTGTCGTACATAAAGGGCACCGACAGCGTGCCGCTGTGGATTATTCCGCTCTCCATCGAAGGCTGGAACGGTTCAATGTAGCCGATTGTTGAGCCGTTTGTCTCCGGATTGTCGAATCCATCCACCCAGGTCAGATAGACCGGATTGCCGCCCTCTTCGACGGCGATATCATTGTAGGACTCGAAATCATCGACGACCAGGAAATCACGCGTCGTAAAGCTCCAGATGTCGCTTTCCACGATCGAAGGAGTCTCGACCTCATTGACCTCGCTTACCTTCCAGTAATAGGTCTGGCCCAGATCGAGTGATAATGGATACCTGGCTTCGGTGAGGATATTGACGGGAGCGGTTTCGTCTATCACTTCCTGCTCATCGCTGCTGATATAGAGGTGATGCTCGGCCGCTTTTCTTCCGGATCTCCAACGGAGGGTGACTTCCGGATCCACGTTTGTCGCACCGGACGTCGGTTGCGGCTCTCGTGCACGCAGCGGCATGTACAGAAAACGCACCTCGCTCAGACCATATCGGTCGAATACGCCGCCGCCCCAATTGCTGTTGGCTGTGATCCTGACGTATTTCGCTGTGGCGCCATTGAAATCAACGGTTGTGTTGTAAGTATAATCGTCCGATCCGCTTGCCTGGGCAAACTCGTGGACACCGCCCAATGGCGTCCAGTCGTTTGCGTCGGTGGAGTATTCGATCGTGGCTTCCTTGAGGCCGTAATTGACAAGAATGGTGCTTCCGTTATAGTTCCACACCTGCATTTGATACAGTTGATAGGATCTATCGAATTCATACTCGATCCAGGCCGATCCCGGTTCGCCGGACGCGCTGAGCCACATGTCCGTGAGAGTGGACGAGTGCTTGCCCTCGGACAGGCCCGAACCGTTCACGGTGTTCTCGGGTCCTTCGTTCGGGCCGTTGGAACTGGAGGCCGTGGCGCTGATATTCTCCGCCGCTATAGGATACGCGAACGGCTCCGTCGTAAATTGCCAGACACTGCCTTTCGATATCGCGTTTTCGGCGCTGACATCGTCTATACGCCAATAGTAGGTCCGACTCATTTCCAAACGAGAGGTTTGATAGGTGCTGGCCGTCTGCGAACCTTTGTACACTCCCGCAGGATCACTCGTTGGGGTCGCATTATTCACGTCATCGAGACGGGTCCCGAAGTATACATCGTGCTTGACGGCGTGCAGACCCGGCGACCAGCTAAGGACCACGTCCACCGGAACGTCTATTGCTCCATCTTTGGGGCTCGGATTCCACGAAAGTCCCGCACTGACGACAGTGTTGGAGCCGGCAAGCCCCACGTTTACTCCGTCTCCGCCGCTACCGAAGGCGGTAATCCAGCCTTTGGCGATATACCCTTTGATTTTATCGACTTTATCGCCATTGATGACCAGCGTGCCGCCGGTAATGTCCATAGTGGCCGGCCTGCCGGTGTTTTCAGCGTCCATCTCCAAATCATCGGCGGTGATGGTTCCGCCGTCCAGTTGGACGTGGCCGGACGTCGTGCCGCCACTGCTGCCCCTCCTGATGATGAAGAACGTGCCACTGACGTTAAGTGTGCCTCCGCGCATATTGAGCACCGCCTGCCCATTGTCCGGACACCTGAACATCGAGCCGACGTCTATTGTGCCGCCGCTCATATTGAGTTCGCCGTACTCTCCGGCATGAAGTCCCAGCGTGAAGGTCTGCCCGACTGTGACGGAGCCGCCGCTCATTGTCATGTACGCTTGTCCAGGGGAATTTCTGGGAAGATAGACGTGTTCGGCGGAGACCGTGCCGCCGCTCATATCGAAGTATCCGGTTCCGGTATTGCTGATCCACAGGCCCGGCCCGCCGCTTCCGGTTTGATGAACGGTTAAAGTGCCACCGGTCATGAGGACTCTGCCGGTGGAACCTTCAGCGTCTGCTATCCTGACGTTAGCCGCATCCGCCTTTACTGAATCGTCAATGGTCGCACCGGGATCCATTTCGATGATTGCATCGTCGCTCGCGGTGGGAACCGCATCGCCGGCCCAGTTTGCCGCCGTACTCCACAGACTGTCGGTTCCGCTACCGTCCCAGCTTATATCCGCGGCCGGGGCATTGCCCACCAGACCCACCACCGAAACCAATAGAATCAGGGACACCCATCTCTTACGCATCGCAATCCTCCTTTCCAAA
>JARRQQ010000297.1:0-1504 GCA_037381725.1 Sedimentisphaerales bacterium | reverse complement strand
TGCAACTGGGCCGCACTGCGTCTGTGGACGCCAGCCCGGCCAGCCGGACAAGACTTGCCTCGCGGCGACTAAACAATGTGCTCCTGTTCGATTTTTGTACCAAATTGGCGAGCAACAGTCAAGACGATTGTCGTCCAGCGGCTCAAAACGCCGATTCGAGGAGGTCCAGCCCCGAGCCAGGAGGTCTCAGCTATCGAGAGGTTCGGGGACAAAACGCGGTTTTTGATTTTTCCCGGGCAGTCATGCGTATATCATGAGGGAGATATGCGCCACGACTTTTCTTGGGAGACTGTATTATGAAGCACTCTAACACAACGAAAATGCGCGCGGCTTTGTGGCTTCTCACGATTGTACTTACTACTGTAACGGGATCGAGTGGCACCAATGGAGGAGTCTCCAACTCCGAGCGGTCTGATGGTATGAAAAAGACTCGCGAGTATATCAAAGCTGCCGTTACTATTGCCGAAAACCGGCGAGCTTTAGGGGCGTATCAAAAAAGAGACCCTGAAATCATACCTTGGCGGCAAAACACTGTGCCGCCGAATCCAGGTAATGCGGCTCTTCTCTATTACCAGGCTTTTCTGCTACGCCCCGAACCCAATACGGTCATCTTGAGGAAAATCGATGATGTTCTTCGAGGAGCCGAACCGGATAGACAAATAAAAAGATATCTGGGATCTTGCTTGCCTATGATCGAAATGGTCGAGATTGCATCTCGAATACCAGAGTGTACGTGGGGAATCTGGCATGGGTCCGAACTAAATTCAGAGTATCCGACGTTTCTATTTGACGAAGTGAGTTATCTTACTCACATTCTTTCTGTGGATGCCAGGGTGGCAGCTATTAATGGGAATTGTCAAGCAGCGTTGGATCGCTGTCTAACGATTCGACGATTGGCTCGACATCTTAGCAATAATCCAGAATTGGATTTATTTGCAAGGAATCCCGATTTGTGGGCTCTACGTACGATTCAATATGTACTTAGTGTTATGCCGCCGGATGAGGATATTCTTATGTGGTTTCGCGGGCAGCTTTCAGTCGTACACGGATTACGGTTGTCTGGCACTAACATGTTCTACGATGAATTGAAGTCTTTCTCCAATCAAATACAAACAGACCCTACATTCGTAGGACACCTCAGAGATCTTCTTATTGACAAAGCTGAGGATAAAAAAGCTAAGGAGAATGAGCGGAATTTACCTGATGAAGAAATTCGGTCACGTTCCCGCAAGGAATTTCCGCGCTTTGTCGATTCGATACTCCGAATTCTGGACAGCGATATGACTTACGAAGAAAAGAGCACCAAGTTGCAGAGAATAATCAGCGATGTAAAGGAGAACGATAGCGTTGACCCGGTATCTAAGTGCATCATACTTGCGTCCGGCGTAGAAGGTTTGATTGACCGGCAGTACCCTTTTTTGGTTGGTCATAAAGCTCACGTAAGTGCCATTAAGACTGCCGTAGAGGTTTATCTTATCGTCGCTGAGACTGGTCGGTTACCAGA
>JARRQQ010000296.1:0-5748 GCA_037381725.1 Sedimentisphaerales bacterium | reverse complement strand
ATCGGCGCGTCGATCGGGAACGTGAAACTCTTCGAGAAGATCCAGCGTCAGGCCACGACGGACGGCCTAACGGGCCTCGTGAACCACAAGACCTTCTACGAAGTCCTGGAGAAAGAGTTGTGGCGTTTGAAACGATACGGCGGACGAATCTCGCTCATCATGGTCGACGTAGACAATCTCAAGAAGATCAATGATGTGCACGGTCACCGGGCCGGCGACAAGGCCATTCGGGAAGTCAGCAGGAGAATAAAAGGTTGCATTCGCCAGATCGACACGGCGGCCCGTTATGGAGGCGACGAATTCGCCGTCATTCTGCTCAATACCTCGCTCCAGGAGGCTACGGTCGTCGCCCAGCGCATGGTCAACGCCGTAGCCAGTTCGCCGACCACGTGGAACAAGGAGGAAATACCGCTCTCGATCAGCGTCGGCCTCGGCCAGTACGACGCGGACAGCACGCCCGAAGATATTACGAGCCGGTCGGACCAGGCACTTTACGCGGCCAAGCAGGCCGGCAAGAATACGGTGAGGATATTCGAATCCGCAAGAAATGAGCGATAGTCTTTGTCTCACGGCTTTTCTGCGGCGCCCGCCTGCCGCCAAGCCATTGGCGGCCGGAGGAAAGAGGTCAGCGTCCCTCCCATCCAATTCTTTCTGCACCAGTCCATGGGCGAGCCGTGTGTGCCGCCCCCGGCGCTTTTTCTCTTGACGTTACCGCGATAAATTTGTATGAATAGAAGTTAGAAGACCGCCGGACTCAGACGGTTCGAGGCTGAGGCCGTTGCCGTGCTGCGGGCGGTTCACTGGGGCCCGTTGGGGGAAGGAGGCAATCTTGGCGGCCCGTCGGACGGACAAAGGTGAAATGACCAATGCCCTCGATCGTTGCAGGGCATTTTTTGTCAACCATGTTTGAGGAGTATGATCATGTGTGGAAGATCCATTCGTTTATCTTTTCTTGTCGCCGCTCTGGGCTTGTTCCTGGCGGGCTCGCTGAGAGCCGCTGATCCGGATCTCGTCGGCCATTGGAGGTTTGACGAGGGGTCCGGGACCGTTGCCTACGATTCCAGCGGGCATGGCAACGACGGCGTTTTCAACGGCGACCCGCAATGGGTGGACGGGAAATTTGGCGGCGCTCTGGAATTCGATGGCTCCGGCGACATTCTCGATTGTGGCAACGACGCCAGCCTGGAAATCACGGACGCCGTCACCATGACGGCGTGGATTAAGCTCAACGGCGTGGGGCTCGATCAGAAAGTCGGCGGCAACCAGGACGGGGCGAACGGCGGCTACAAAATGACCGTGTACAACACCGACGTCGTCGAATTCGAGATCCGAACCGCCGCGAACGCCTCCGCTCTCAACAGAAACGTCGCAGGCGGAACAACCATGCAGGCGGGAGAATGGTATCACGTGGCCGGCGAGTATTCTCTCGAAGGCGGGTACATTAGAACGTACGTGAATGGAGCCCTGGACAGGGAATTAACCACAACCGAGGTGCTCGGCGCCTCGCCGGGGAACTTCTATGTCGGCTGCGAACCCTTCAACACCGGCGCCTACAATTTTAACGGCGACATGGACGATCTTCGTCTCTACAGCCGGGCGCTGACCGAAACCGAGATTAACGGCGTCATGATGGGCGGCGGAGCCGAGTATCCGTTTGCTTCCAGCCCCGATCCGGCCAACGGTGCACTCCACGCGGACACCTGGGTGACGCTCTCGTGGAGGGCGGGCGATTTCGCCGTCTCACACGACGTGTACCTCAGTGACAGTCTCGACGACGTAAACGACGGAAGCGCCGACGCCTTCCGAGGCAACCAAACCGACACGTACTACGTGGCTGGCTTCCCCGGATTCGCTTATCCGGACGGCCTTGTTCCCGGCACCACGTACTATTGGCGAATTGATGAGATCAACACGGACGACCCGAACAGTCCGTGGGCCGGGCCGATCTGGAGCTTCACGGTTCCTCCGAAAAAGGCCTACGATCCCATTCCCGGCGACGGAGGCAAATTCGTTGACGCCGCGGACCTGACGCTCAGTTGGACGCCCGGATTCGGCGCCAAGCTGCACACCGTCTACTTCGGCGACGACCTCGACACAGTCAGCAACGCGACCGGTGGCGCTCCCGGCTCTCTGACAACGTATGAGCCGGGCCCCCTTGAACCGGAGAAGACGTACTACTGGCGCGTCGACGAGTTCGACGGCGCCGCCACGCACACGGGCGACGTCTGGAGCTTTACCACCGCGGGCGAAGGCGGCGGCGTGCGAGGCGATTACTATCAAGGCATGAACTTCGAGAGTCTCGTGCTGACCCGCACCGATCCTCAGATCAACTTCAACTGGGGCGATCCGGGCAGTCCGGACCCGGCGGTTCCCGTGGATCAGTTCTCGGCCCGTTGGACCGGCGAAGTGGAGGCAGCCTTCACCGAGACCTATACCTTCTACACGACGAGCGACGACGGTGCGCGACTGTGGATCAACGGTGTCCAGCTTGTGGACTCCTGGATCGATCAGGGTGCGACCGAGCATAGTGGAAAGATCGACCTCGTCGCGGGCAATACGTACAGCCTAAAGATGGAATACTACGAGAACGGCGGCGGCGCCGTGGCGGAATTGCGTTGGTCGAGTCCGCACACGCCCAAGCAGCTTATCCCGCAAGCGGCATTGTCACTGCCCGTCAAGGCGGCCAGTCCGTATCCGACCAGCGGGGCGACCGGCGCGAGCCTGATGCCGATTCTCAAGTGGACGGCCGGTGAGTCTGCCGCGTCGCACGAAGTGTACTTCGGGACGGACGCGGAAGCCGTAGCTAACGCCACCAAAGCTTCGCCCGAGTTTGAGGCGACCAAAGCCCTGGGTGACGAAAGCTATGATCCGGGCAAGCTCGCCTGGGACACGACGTACTATTGGCGCGTCGACGAGGTCAATAGCGTCAACCCGGATAGCCCGTGGGTCGGCAACGTCTGGACCTTCACGACGGGCAATTTTCTCTTGGTGGACGATTTCGAGAGCTATACCGACGATGACGATGCCGGTGAGGCGATCTGGCAAACCTGGATTGACGGCTTTGGCGTGGCCGGCAACGGCTCGCAAGTTGGCTACCTGCTGCCTCCGTATGCCGAGCGGACCATCGTTCACAGTGGCTCTCAATCCATGCCGTTGATGTATGCCAACGAGGCCGGCGTGACAAACTCGGAGGCCGCACTGGCATTAACGTGGCCGCGTGACTGGACCGAGGAAGGCGTCGCCGATCTGTCTCTGTGGTATCGGGGCGACGCAGCCAACGCGGCGGATCCCCTGTACGTGGCGGTCTCCAATGCGTCAGGCGCTCCCGCTGTGGTGACCAACGCGGACCCAGCAGCGGCACAGACCGACGCATGGACTCAATGGATTATACCGTTGCAGAGCTTCGAGGAAAAAGGTATCAAACAGGCGAACGTAGACCAGATCGCGCTCGGGCTGGGCAGAACAGGTGGAGCATCGGCAGGCGGCTCGGGAACCGTGTACATTGATGACATCCGGCTGTACCGACCTGACGAAGCCGCGGCTCAATAGTCGCTGCGCCAGTCATCGACGACAACATGGGATTGACCTCGACCCCGGGGCCTATGCCAGAGGCACGGGCCCCGGTGGCCTAGGTTTGGATGCGGTGACGGGGTAACTGTTGCCGATGTGTACATCGAAGGCCGACAAGCAAGGCCTTGGTTTTCAAGTTCACCTGATTCTTGGAGGTTGTGTTCCTATGAAGCGTCAATGGGTAAGCATTGCGGTATGGATAGTCTGGACATTGAGCTTGACAACGATCGCGAACGCCAGGCTCATTGGCCACTGGAAATTCGACGGGGATTTGAAAGACTCTGTGGGAACCAATGACGGAACCGCCAACGGCGACGTGTTCGCGGGAACGGACAATGGGTTCCTGGGCGGCGCCGCTGAGTTCGATGGGTCCGGCGATTCCGTCGTGATACCTACTCCCGCGCTCTCCGGAACGACCTGGTCGCTGACCTGGTGGTCGTTCTCGCCCGCCGACAGCACCAATACCGGGTACATGGTCGCATCGGGAGACCCCAGCGGTTTCGAGGCCATATTCTTTCGCCGATACGGTCCGGACGTGTACGCCGGCGGTGTGACCCAGGATACGAACGTCACCCCGCGAATCAGTCTGGGCGAGCCCAGTCCTTATCCTCGCGGCATTTGGCATCATCACGCCGTTCTGCACGACGGCGCCACCAGCACGGCGTACTGGTATATCGACGGGAGCCTCTGGGTCGATACCAACCCTGACGATACCGACAAGACCACGTTCACCAGCTTCGATGACGTGATCTATGTGGGCAATAGAAAAAGCGGCGGCCGGGACTTCGAGGGCAAGATCGACGACTTGCGGATGTACGACAGCGTTTTGCCAGCGGAGGAGATCGAGAGAATCATGGAAGGCATCACGGGCGGCTACCCCTTTGCATCCGGGCCCAATCCCCCCGACGGTACGCTCCACGAGGACACGTGGATAAATCTGTCCTGGAGGCCGGGCGATTATGCGGTTTCTCATAACGTCTACCTGGGTGACAATTTCGACGACGTCAACGAGGGTACGGGTGACACGTTTCGGATCAATCAGACGGCAGCCTTCTACGTTGCCGGTTTCGCCGGATATGCCTATCCGGACGGTCTCGTCCCCGGCACGATGTATTACTGGCGGATCGACGAGGTCAATGACGCGGACCCGAACAGTCCGTGGAAAGGTCCGATCTGGAGCTTTTCGATTCCGCCCAACACGGCTTACGATCCCGTTCCCACCGACGGCACTGAATTTGTAGATTTGGATTCGGAGCTGACCTGGACGCCCGGCTTCGGCGCGATATTGCACACCATTTACCTGGGAGACAATTTCGACGACGTCAGCACCGCCGAGGGAGGAGCGTCCCAGGGAAGCGCGACCTACAAACCAGCTTCTCTCGAACGGGAAAAAGTCTATTACTGGCGCGTGGACGAGTACGACGGTGTCGACACGTACAGGGGCGATATATGGGCTTTTACAACGCCGGGCGCCGCTGGGGATCCACAACCCGCGAACGGCGCCGTGGGCGTCCAATACACGCAGACTCTAAGCTGGACACCGGCGGAGAACGCATCTTCGCACGATGTCTATTTCGGCACGGATAAAGAGGCCGTGAAGAACGCCACGACCGATTCGCCGGAATACAAGGGGAATGAGCCTCTTGGTTCCGAGAGTTATGATCCCGGTCCGCTCGAATGGCTCACGAATTATTACTGGCGCGTGGACGCGGTCTACGACACGGGAACGGTCAAGGGGCTGGTCTGGAGTTTCACGGTCGCCGATTTCCTCCTCGTGGAGGACTTCGAGGGCTACACCGATGACGACGCCGCCGGCCAAGCCATCTGGCAAAGCTGGATCGACGGCTTTGGTGTCGATGACAACGGCGCACAGGTGGGCTACCTTTTGCCGCCGTACTGCGAGCAGACCATAGTCCACGGCGGCTCTCAGTCGATGCCCCTGCTCTATAACAACACGAACGGCGTAACGAATTCGGAGGTCGTGCTGACGTTGACCTCGCAGCGCGACTGGATCGCCGAAAACGTCGAGCAACTGTCACTGTGGTTCAGGGGCCGTTCGGCCAACGCGCCAGAGCCATTGTATGTGGCCATCGCCAACAGCGCCGGCTCGTCCGCCGTGGCGGCCTATGACGATGCAAATGCGGCGAGAGCAGGCGTCTGGACGCAGTGGACGATACC
>JARRQQ010000295.1:0-5751 GCA_037381725.1 Sedimentisphaerales bacterium | reverse complement strand
TAGCCTATTGCTTTTTTTGGAGTGAGTATCTTCACATGACGATCTTGAAGACCGTTGTATTGAAAGGTTCCAGGAGCTTGAATCCCTCCTACTTCGTTCAGCGTCAGTTGATGGCGGACATATTGATCCCGGGATTCGACTCCCCCGTTAAAAGACGCTAAATCCGGTCCATAGAATCTCAGAGTAGCCCTCAGAGGGGTTCTGCACTTACAGAGCAGATAATCTGCTTTTATTGGTCTAACAAGGAAATATGGGGAGAACCGCCAGCACTGTCGACATCTTCAGCGTAAATAGTTGATGATTTGGCTGACTCGCTACTCGAATTTCAAAAATATCGTTGTATTTAATATAGATGGCGGTACCTAATTGTAACAGAAACAGATCACAATCCTGATCGTTGCTGAGGCTATTCAGTTGTTTCTAAGGATATCCGGCCACCCCGCCCACTGGTGGATTTTAATCCGCCCGCTGCCCAGATCAACCAAGCCACCTGTATCATAACCCTCCTCACCAGGGATGAGAATATCGATGCTGTCAGGTTCATCACTGATGTGAACCATGAATTCATATCCGCCGCTGTCGTTGATCGTGCCGACGCCAGTGAAAGTCGCCGTACCGTCATCCTCTACAACAAGCCGGTCAAACTTCGTCGCCTGGAACCGGTTCTCGCCCCAGCGAAAACGCATGTGCCCAGAGAGATCGCAGTCTTCTGACTGTTTGCAGAAGAACCCAAAGAAGGCCTTGCTGTACGCGGCCTGCCCGTTCGGGATCCAACCGGCACCCGTTACGAAGACGAAGGCATCGGGATCAACCTTCGCATAGGCCGTCTTGCACGCCTCTCGTTCGAGTGCGAGCACGCCGATCGTGCACCTTTCAGTGGCGCCATATTCTCTGGCTTCTGAAATCGCTTCCTGGCCATCAACACCTATAGGCTCCTCCGTTAACACATGACCGGAATGGCTATCTCGGCGACTGGTAGCACATACATCGGACTCCATACTCATAGCCTCATTAGCAAAGGATTTTCTGTAACTTGTTCTGTGTCGTTTGTGAGGTGATCGCTCACTGTGTTTTCGTCTCCAAAATCAGTGGATACCTACCGCACTTAGTAGAGCTTGCTTGACAAAAGTCGATAGACTTCCATCGTTTGTTCCCATTTGTGTGAATCATTATGGGCCACCAAATCTTGACTTGGTCTGCAGGGTTGGTTCCAGACCTTCAGCCTAGATTCAAATATTTTCATATCGCCTTATTCTTCCGATTTCAATACCACCAGACTGGTGGATGGAAATAACCGACGAAGTTGGGCGGGCGAAGCCTCGACCCAACAATGCCACCAGATTTATCTGGTGGTTATTCGCTTTTTATCGGGCGATGCAGTTGTATCGCTTTTCCCGTTCTGTTGCTGTCTTCTCAAAGTATAACTCAGGATTTGTAAAATCCAAACAGAAGTGGTGGGGTGGGGAAATGCCTGCAGTATTTGAAAATTGCTGCATTTGTTAGCGTGGAGTAATGTTCCAGGCAAGTGCATCTTGCTGCGCTCTTTGAAAAGTTGATAATCTATTCGTGATTGTGCTGGAGATACATCGGGAGCGGCAAACAAACAGAATTGGATACGGGAACGCGACGGTTTTAGGAGATGGTTCTCGCTACGTGGCAAAACAGCCGCATGCCAGCCAGCCATTTCTGCAAAGCTGAGGGGCCACCAGAAGGAACCTTTTACGGTTGGCGAAAGAGATTATCCGGCCGTCATGCATAGCGGAAGAAAGCTGTCCCGAAGCAGGCTGTTCAAAAGCAAGATCCACGATCGTTTGCCCGAGCTTTGGTGCTATGGGATTGTTGACGTTGAGTTTCCCGCCTTGTAGACAATCGCGTGCGCTCGATCGTTTCATTCGTGGGATTTGTTCGAGTTAGCCATCACTCTTCATCCCGACCATTTCCCGTAAGGCCGTCTGCTCGATGCTCATGGCTTCGATGGAAGCCATGGCCTGCTGGCTTGCCCGAGCAACGTTGTTGATCTCCGCCTGGAGGGTCTGTTGGAATTGTTCAACGGCCTGCATACTGTCCGCCAGCGTGGAAGAATTGCCTTGCAGCGTTCCGTGGAGCGCTGCTTGCTCTTCGGTGATCCTCGTCAGGCTCGCGGCAGCCGTATTGACGTTCCTCTCAAGTTGCTCCTGGGCGGCGGCAAGGCCGGCTATCTGAGCGCTGAGCGCTTCGGCGTGGGTCTGGAATGTCTTACGACTGGCGAGCTGTTCGGCGGTGACTTTGGCTACTTCGCCAGCGATCTGATGGACATTCTCATGGAGTCCGTTTTGGACAATTCGCTGATCCTCTGCGAGTGCCCCAATTTGTCCGGCCAGGTCATCGCTTTTTGCCCCGACCATTTCCCGTAAGGCCGTCTGCATTGTATTTATCGAATCGATGTCATCAACGACCTTGTCGATCTTTTCGTCGGCGACACCTATGTTCGTGTGCAGACATTGCTGGTCTTCCAAAATCTCTCTGAGCTTGCTAGCCTGCTCATCAGCTATATGCGTAAGGTTGTCAGCCACCTTCTGTATAAGCTCTCGCAGACTATTTACACTGCTATGAAGCTGTCCATGGTTGGATGTAAGTATTGTTATTTTGTCTTCGGTCCGGCTATTTTCCTGGTACAACGCTTCCTTGAGTGTTTCTTGCGCATGGATCAGAGTCGCGACACTGTCAGACAGTGTCTGACCAGTTTGCTGAAGCTCAACAATGCCGGTCTTTAGCTTGTCCAAATCCTGTACGGCCACACTCATTCGATCGCTCAATTCTCTCCTGCTATTTTGGACATATTGATGCAGGTTGGTCTGTTCCTCAGCGACTGAACCAATACCAGACGATATTTCGACGACCTTTGTATCGATATCCTGAATGCCTGTCCAACTGCTTTTCTGGATTTCTGAGAACGTCGACAACTGACTGTGTAGTCTCTCGTTGCCAGCCTCGACCGTTTCGAGCAAGGCAGCTTGATTGGTGGCCATTGCTGCAATTGTGTCTCCTGTGTGTTGACCAGTCTGAGCCACTTTATTTACGTCCTCGTGCACAGATTGCTGCCTTTCCGAGAGCGCAGAGATCTGGTTGAATAGGTTCTCACCGTTGGCCTTTGCTGTGTTGTGCATTGCGGCCTGCTCGTTGGCCATCATTTCAATTGTTTCATTGATGTGCTGACTCGTCTCGGCTGCTTGATTTACTTCTACACGGAGAGTTTGCTGGTTTTCAGAGAGCGAGGAGAGATGGCTGGCGAGATCCTCGCTGTTGGCCTTGACCGTTTCGTGGAAATCGGCCTGCTCGTTGGCTATCGCAGTTGCGGCGGCGGCAATCTGCTTACTGGTCTCGGCGACTCTGATGACTTCCGCCTGCAGGGTTTTCTGGTGTTGTTCGACGATTTGTGTGTTGTCGATCAGTTTTTGGGTGTTATCTTGCAACGAGCGGTGCATCTCGACCTGCTCGCCGGAAACGTTTGTCACACCATCGACAACCGTTTGGGTGAGTTTCTGAAGAGAGCTGACGTTGGCGTCGAGCTGTTCGTGGCCGGTACTGAGTTCCAACATTTGACCGTTAACCATCTCAGTATGAGTTTGCAGAGCCTCGTTCAACGTGCTTTGCTCGTCGATAACACGATCAATTGCCCGAGCAAGCTGGCTTGTCCTTTCGCCGAGCAGGGTAACACCAGTGTGGAAGCTCAGTTGACTCTCCAGGAGCGCTGTCATCTTACCCTTTAATTCCTCGTTCTCATTGTTAAAAGCTTCGTGCGAATCGGCACTTTCGGCGGCCATTTCAGTAGCTTTGTGATCGAGATCGTTCATCATGGTTTGGAACATTGTCTGATTCTTCTCGACAATCTGAATGTCATCGATCACTCTTCGGGTACTATTTTCAATCAGCTCTTGTAAGGTAGTCTGCTCATGAGCCATGCTCGTGATGTTGTCGATGATTTTCTGGGTGAGTTCTCGGAGGCCACCGACATTCGTTTTGAGCTCCTCATGACCCGCTGTAAGGATTGACTTCTGGATGCTGTTATCATCTACACAGGCCTTTAAGTCTTCACTGACCTTCGTCTGCTGGGTAGTCAAGTTAGAGATTTCTGTCTCAAGGGCCGACATCTGAGTGCCGGTGACCTCGGAGTGAGCATTCACGACCTCACTCATTCTCGATTGTTGAGCGATCAGGTTGGCGATCTCCGCGGCAAAACGGTCCGACTTTTCGCTAAGCTCCTTCATATCAGTGTGGAATCGTTGTTGGCCTTCCGAAAGAACAACGAGCTTACCGGTTGTTTCTTCACTCTTGACTCCTATTGTTTCCCGCAGAGCAGTTTGTTCAGCGGTCATCGCTGTTAATGAATCAGCCGTTTTTTGGCCGATCTCAGTCAGCTTGGTAACTCCTGATTGCAATGCCTGATGACATTGTTCGGCGGCATATGTACCATCAGTTAATGCCTGGGAATTCTCTTTCAGGGTCTCCCGGAGAGCGGCCTGTTCGTCGACGATATTTGTCATGCTAGTCGACGCCGTTTGAGCGAGGCACCGAATCGTTTCGATGTTGCTCTCAAGCTGCTCCCTTCCGGCTTTAAGAACCGATATTTCAGTTTCAATACCCTCAGAGTGGATTTGCATTGCTTCTCTTAATGCGGCCTGTTCAGCAGCCAAGTTGGCGACCTCCTTACCGAAGCAGTTCGTCTTTTCACCAAGGTTTTTCATATCGTCCCTGGTAGCCTGCTGATCTTCGGATAATACCTGCAAATGTCTAACAAGTTCGTCATGCTTGGTTGTGGCCGTTTCCTGCAGAGTTGTCTGCCCCTCGGATATGTTCGCGATAATGTCGGAGACCTTCTCGATTAGTTCGTAAAGGTTGTCGAGGTTCTTGTCAAGCCCTCCGAAGTTGACTGCGAGCTCCGACAATCGATTCTTCCCTGGTTCGTCTTCTACACGTAAAGTGCTATCCAGTCTTTCCAAGTCGTCAGTGATGATTGTTACCTTTTCGGTTATCAATTCATTTGCCTGTTTTAACTCGCTAATACCGGTTTGAATTTCCTTTTGGGCCTGCACTATGACGGTGATTTCATCAGCAAACCCTTGCTTGTTGTTCTGCACAGCCTGGCGCAGCACATGGTGCTCTTTCTCCGTGACCTTTCTCAGCTCTTTGATTTCGTCGTTCATCAAGCGCTGGTGCTTCTCAAGCGAAGAGAATTGAGTGCTGCTTTCATCGCTGCCGTGAAGATTTGCCTTGCTAATCCGCTTCAGCTCGATTCGCGTCATGGCAACGTCCCCACTTAGTGACGAGACGCTCTCGTCCATTCTTTTGAAAAAATCTATACAACCCGCCAGTATTAACGAAACGGCGAGAAGCGTGCAGAGTATGGCCGTCAAAACAAATATCACATTCTGGCTATAATCCAGAGTAGCTTGCAGTTTGTCCGATAAGGCCATTGTGATCATAAGTACCAACACCAAAAGAAGAACAACGAGGAGGGGGATCCATTTTATCCACTTGCTTCTTTCAGCTTCGAATTTTTCTTCCAAAATTGTCTCGTGGGCCATAATTTTAAATATAAAAGAAAAATGTATTGGTGAGAGGTTATTTTCACGTTTCGTATTCTATCGACTATATTTCGAGTGGACTTTCACACTTTTTAGGCGGTATATTTTAATGATTTGTCAAGAAGCACATATCGACCATCCGAGACCTCGTCCCTAGCGTAGTTGGAGGTTGAAATGAATCAATGGC
>JARRQQ010000294.1:0-6061 GCA_037381725.1 Sedimentisphaerales bacterium | reverse complement strand
CAGAAGTGTTTCAAGGGCTGCCCTCATTCTACATTGTATTGCCGCCCAAGCTCCTCTGAACCTTGATTCTGCCGTTTGTTTCTTGATTGCGGACGCTGAAAAACGCCCCTACATCGTCGTTTTTCAGGCAGAATCCAGCAGCAATACTCAACTCCATTTGATGAACACTTCAAATATCGACAGGGGTAAATCTATAGAAGATTAGCTCATAGGCAACCTCCTTTCCCGCCCTTCGCAACAAATCACGACTCCATTCGACTACGTAACGCATAAACTCCCCGGTCTAATCTATATATAAAAGGTACTTTGGATATACAATAGGGATTTTGCCTAGATTTGACCCGGCAAAATGCTTGCCCGGGCCTTTCTTCCTGCTTGACCCTGCAGATCGCTCGCCTTGCGCAACCCTCTTGCATCCCTGAATGTAGCGTGTACAATTGGGCCTTATTTGAAGGTGGAAAGCTCCATGAAAAGAAGATGTGACTGGCCGGCAGATAATGAGCTGATGATCGAATATCACGACACCGAATGGGGTGTGCCGGTGCACGATGATCGTAAGCTGTTTGAATTTCTGATGCTCGACGTCGCCCAGGCCGGCCTGAGCTGGCGGACCGTCCTTAACAAGCGGGAGAACTACCGCAAGGCATTCGACAATTTCGATCCCGCCAAGATCGCACGCTATAATAAGCGCAAGATCGACTCATTGCTCAAAAATCCCGGCATCATTCGCAACCGGATGAAGATCGAAGCCATGATCGCCAACGCCCGCGCGTTGCTCGAAATCCGCGAGGAGCTCGGCTCTTTCGACGCCTACATCTGGCAATTCGTCAACGGAACGACGATCCGCAACCGCTGGAAGAATCTCAAGGAAATCCCCGCCACGAGCCCCGAATCGGACGCGATGAGCAAAGCCCTCAAGAAACGCGGCTTCAAATTCATCGGCTCAACGATCTGCTACGCCTTCATGCAATCCGCCGGCCTGGTCAACGACCATCTGACCCACTGTTTCCGTTACGCTCAATGCGGCTGATCCGGGGGGGAAGATAAGGATGCCCGGACTCTGGGGCATTCCGATCCATAAGAGATTGTCGGATAGCGAATTCCGTATCAGAAGCCGCTCTCGGGCCTCGGGGCTCCGCAGGGCCAGCTCAAAATGAACGTGTTGCCGGCGGGATAGGCCGAGACCTCCTCGACGTGCGAATCCACGAACACCGCGTTCGCGGTGCCCTTGTTCAAGTCTCCGCCGGGAGGGCTGTGAAACGTTGCGAAGCAGTCCGTCGTGCAGTTAGGCGTGGAGCGCAAGTTGTTGTCGTTAACCCCCGATCCGCTCAGGCCTGAAATGGGCCACGTGTTTTCCTCGGAGAAGAAGAAAATCCGCGATGGATTGATGACCATCGATTCCTTTTGCAAGGTCTCGATGGACTTTTTCCACTGACTGGGGACCGCGTTCCAGGCATCGCCGTGGAGATAGGAATTCATGCAGTAGCTGTACTGCGGCTCGATAGGAATAGTCGTCCCGTCGCACCGATAGCAGCCCATCTGTTTGGCCACCACGTTGAACTCGGGACACAAGCTGATGTCTTTATCCTTCAGGTATAGCCAGAGATCGCCAGCCAGATCCGGCCTCTTGTTAAGGCTCATGCTGGCGTCATGCCACCGGCACCCCGTCCCGCCGTCCTTGTAAAGCCAGCGGAACGAATGAGGGAAGACGCCGTCGTAGTCGTCCAGGTACATTCTGCCCGCGACGCCGTAGTTTTTCAGGTTGTGCCTGCACAGAAGCCCCCTGGCCTGCTTCTTCACGCGCTGCAGGGCCGGCATCAGGATAGCCAGCAGGATGGCGATGATCGCGATGACAACTAACAACTCGATGAGTGTAAAGGCTTTACGTTTGTTCATGACCGTTCTCCTGAGTACGGGTTCTCGAATGACCGTAAACACCATAGGATAGACTCCTCACGCCCGCCCGTCAAGGAAAAACTCGGGAAATTAGGCGAACGTAGTGGACCCGATACTCCGGTTATTCAGGGAATAGAGCGGTGTATGCGGGCAGGAATGGCTGGACGGTCGTGTCGCGACGATGTTACTTTTCGATGGCCGGACGCCTTATCTTTATGG
This sequence comes from Sedimentisphaerales bacterium, assembly GCA_037381725.1. Lineage (GTDB taxonomy): Bacteria > Planctomycetota > Phycisphaerae > Sedimentisphaerales > Anaerobacaceae > JAFGTG01. The sequence goes on along the minus strand of JARRQQ010000294.1, from coordinate 3,946 downwards.
AGGCTAAAGGAGTTGGCAGTGATGGGAAAGGAGCTGATATGATGTTAACGAGCGATTTGATAGCGGTGGGTATTCTCATTCTCTGCATCGTCCTGGCCATGTTCGGGGTGTTGAAGTGGCTGTTCCGCTTCCTCGCGGGCGTTGCCTTGGGCCTGTTGATTCTCTCGATCATTGCCATCCTCGCGAGCAATCCCAAGTTCGACCAGGCCAGCCGGGGCGCCTTCCGAGGCGGCAAAGTCATTCCCTACCTCAGGGCCCAGGTTACCACCGTCGGCGAGTTCCTAAGTTCCCCTGAGCAATAGATATAGAAAACGGCTGTAAGATGCATGAGCAGGACTTGAGTCATCGGTCAATTCCCGGTACACTAATGTGGCTTTGTTGGGAAATCCGATCCGAGAAAAACCATGACCGATGTGACTCGCATTTTGAATGCTATCGAGGCCGGAGATGCCCGAGCCGCCGATGAGCTGCTTCCATTAGTCTACGAGGAGTTACGTCTTCTGGCTGCTCAGAGGCTGTCTCAGGAGCGCCCCGGCCTGACCCTTCAGGCGACGGCCCTCGTGCACGAGGCCTATCTTCGATTGGTTGGTTCTGAAAATCCTGGATGGGATTGCCGAGGTCACTTTTTTGCCGCCGCAGCGGAAGCCATGCGGAGAATCCTTATTGAAGACGCCCGCCGGAAAAAACATCAACGTCATGGCGGCCGGCATAGTCGTGTCACGCTCGATGAATCGTTGGCCTCGAAGAACGAAAAGATGGCCCCGGAGGATTTGTTGGCTTTGAATGACGCCTTGCAAAAGCTGGAGAGCGAAGACAAGACCAAAGCCGATTTGGTGAAGCTGCGGTTCTTCGCCGGCTTGACCGGCGAGCAGGCCGCCAAAGCGTTGGGTATTTCCCATGCCACGGCGGAGCGGTATTGGGCGTACGCCCGCTCCTGGCTGCGCCTGGAAGTCATGGGCCACGAGGCCTGACGTAGCGAGGGCGTCCCGCCCTTGAGTGTGTGTAGTGACGCCGTAAGGCGTTATTTTTGGCGCCTTTATGAGCGCACTACAAACCGTGGCGTGTTTTTTCATTTTTTCTATTTTCTATGAGGGTCTTCACGGCATTTTCTCGCATTGAAGAATGAAGTCGAAGAAATCAGGAATTGAAGTATGACTCAGCCACCCCGGAAATTAGAAGAGAAGATATTCTACCAGGTCCTGGAAGCTCCCCCCGTCCAGCGGGAGGCATATCTGAAAGAAGCCTGTGGCGGCGACCAGGAGTTGTACAATAGGGTCGAAGCCCTCCTTCAAGCCAACGATCTCCAAGACGGCTTTTTGCGAAGCCCGATCCTAGACTGTCCGTCCAGCCTTGAGAACGGCCCAAGCATGGAAGGCCCAGGAGCAACTATCGGACGCTATAAGATTCTCGAAAGGATCGGCGAAGGGGGGATGGCCGTGGTTTATATGGCCGAGCAACAAGAACCCATCCGCCGCAAAGTGGCGTTGAAGATTATTAAATTGGGCATGGACACCAACTCGGTGATCGCCCGTTTCGAGGCGGAGCGCCAGGCCCTGGCGATGATGGACCACCCGAATATCGCCAAGGTCCTGGACGCCGGAGCGACTGACACAGGCCGGCCGTACTTCGTGATGGAGCTCGTCAAAGGGGCCTCAATCACCGACTTTTGCGACGCGAATAGCTTGAGCACGACGGAGCGGCTCAAGTTGTTCGTTCAGGTTTGCCAAGCTGTCCAGCACGCCCACCAGAAGGGCATCATCCACCGCGACATCAAGCCTTCGAACGTCATGGTCACACTGCACGATGGCGTGCCTGTGCCCAAAGTGATCGACTTTGGCATCGCCAAGGCCGTCAATCAGAAACTCACCGAAAAGACCCTCTTCACCCGTTATGCCCATATCATTGGTACACCCGCCTACATGAGCCCCGAACAGGCCGAGTTGAGCGGCCTGGACATCGATACCCGCACCGATATCTATTCATTGGGCGTCCTGCTCTACGAATTACTCACTGGAACGACGCCTTTCAGCGAGGAGGAGCTACGCAAAGCCGGGTACATCGAGATGCAGCGGGTGATCCGGGACCAGGAACCGCCTAAACCATCCACGAAGCTGAGCAGTCTCGGTGAAACATTAACGGATATTGCCAAATTTCACAGCTCCACGCCCGATCTATTGACAAAAGAAATTCGCGGCGACCTCGATTGGATTGTGATGAAAACCATGGAGAAAGCCAGAGACAGGCGATATGACAATGTTTCCTCATTGTCAATGGATGTCCAGCGACATATAGATGACGAACCCATTCTCGCACGCCCCCCCAGCACCACATACCGTTTAGGGAAGTTCCTGCGCCGACACCGAACCGAGAGCCTTGCTCTGGTAGCAATCCTGCTCCTCGTCGGCACGTTGATCATTTTCGTATCACTCTGGAGTCACAAGCGAGACCAGTTCGAAGAGGCTGACTCTTCCAGGCATAGAAATATCCTTGACCAGGCTCGTCAGTCCTACGCGAGGCAGGACCTCGTTGTAGCTCTGACTGCTCTGAAATCAATCCTTACAAGCAAGCATGTGGGGCCCGAGGCACGCGTTCTTCACGAGCGCATCCTGCGTGACGGTCAGGAACAAGTACACTACTACACCCGCGAAATCGAAGCTGATCCCAACGATGCCGAGAGTTATCTGCATCGCGCGCGACACTATCATTACATGGGAAATCAAAGGGCCTTTCTCGCTGATATGGATAGGTATGTCGCCATACTCAATCCATCGGTAGGAACGACTTCACATGATGATTGGTTTCACCATTTCCTGGCTGGCCTCTGGGACAGCACTCCGACAAATCTCGGGCCAATTGTCAACAGTCCCTACGATGAGAGTGTGGCAAGTATTTCGCCTGACAGCCTTTCGCCCTTTTTCGTTTCTGATCGGCCCGGCGGGTGTGGTGCCCTGGACCTGTGGAACACAAAACGACCGACATCCAGCGATCCCTGGAGCACACCCGTTAACCTTGGGCCGCCTGTCAACAGCCCCTACGACGATGGTGTCGCAAGCTTATCCGCCGACGGCTTGTCGCTCTTCTTTGTCTCTGAGCGGCCGGGTGGATTAGGTAGGGGGGATATATGGGTCTCGACGCGAAGAACACCAGACGACCCTTGGGGAACGCCCAAGAATCTTGGAACACCCGTTAACAGTCAAAGTCATGATTGGGGGCCGATCATCTCGACTGACGGCCTGTCGCTTTTCTTCGATTCTAACCATCCCGGCGGTCGGGGTCGTGCGGACATATGGGTGACGAGGCGGACAAACGCCTCCGCCCCGTGGAGTGAGCCAGAGAATCTTGGGCCAACCGTCAACAGTTCAGCTACGGACGGAGCCGTGAGCATCTCGGCGGACGGCCTGACACTTTTCTTTATCTCAGATCGCCCTGGCGGTTTTGGTCGGGAAGATATATGGGTCACAAGGAGATCGACAAAGAACGCTCCCTGGAGCCTCCCCATAAATCTAGGGCCGACCATCAATACTCCTTACCGTGAGGGTGCTCCGCGAATCTCGGCTGACGGGATGGAACTTTACTTCGACGACACTCAAACACCCCGGCCCCTCGGTTTTGGCGGATCTGATCTGTGGCAGGTCAAGATTGTCCCGGTAACGGAGTCCTCACAGAGAGGAAGCTCCCCTGGAGTAGTTCAGAAACCGGTGGAAGGCAATGATGGAAAGGAGGTGGTGCAGGCAAAGAATTGACAGAGTGAACTCCGTGAAACGAAATTCACGAGAAAAGATCACGAGCTATTGAGCCCTTCTGTGGTTTCGAAGCAAATAAAAGAGAGTTTAAAAAAGTAGCCGGCGAGTATCACACCGCTAAGCATCAAACTCACCGGCCCAGCTCAACCCGGGCGAACGGTTTGCGCGCCCGAGCCAAGGCTTTTGTCATGATACTGCAAACC
>JARRQQ010000293.1:0-7066 GCA_037381725.1 Sedimentisphaerales bacterium | reverse complement strand
GGCAGCTTCGGCAACCAATCCAACTACATCATCAACGACAGCTACGTCCCAGCCTCACCGAACGACATCCGGGTCGAGGTCGCCGTGCCTGCTTCGGGTGTCTTAGGTCTCGCTCAAGCCGTCGCGGTGGCGACGGCGCAAAACAGAGATTACCAGAGGCGAAAAGAAGAACTCTATCTGGCGGCGCTCGACCTAACGCTGGCCCGGCACCAATTCGCCCGGCAGTGGTTCGGGACGGTTGACGCCGGCTACGTGCGGAACGGCCCGGACGAACAGGTTAACTCCGCCGCTGATGTCGGTTTCGATCAGCTCCTCGCCGACGGCGCACTGGTCAGTATCGACATCGCCATCGACTGGGCGCGATTTCTCACGGGCGATCCACAAACGTCCTTAGCCTCGGTCTTGAGCGCCACCTTCGCTCAGCCCCTTCTTCGCGGCCGGGGTCGCAAGATCGTCCTGGAGAATCTGACGCAGGCCGAGCGGAACGCCCTCTATCAGATACGTTCGTTTAACCGCTATCGAAAGACATTTGTGGTTTCGATCGTGGATGCCTACTATCGTGTGCTTCAGCGAAGAGACATGGTCACGAACGCCGAGAACAACTACAATAGTAGAGTCAAATCGAGAGAACGTCTCGAAATGGAGGCGGAGGCGGGCCGCAAGCCGCCTTTCGAGGTGGACCAGGCCAGGCAGAGCGAGCTTAGCGCGCGGGACAGCTTCCTCCAGACTCAACAGAGCTACAAGCAGCAGCTTGATGAATTCAAGATCATGTTGTCTTTGCCGACCCGGACCGAGATGGAGTTGGACCAGAACGAGCTAAAGACATTGGCGTCGATTGGCGTCGTAGTGCCCGATTACGATCTGGATGCTGCGATTGACACGGCTCTGGCCCAGCGTTTAGATCTGGCGAACAGCGCCGATACCGTTGAGGACGCGGGACGCAAGGTGGTCGTGGCCGCCGACAATCTCGGTGCGGAATTGAACCTGATCGGCAGCGCCGGCGTGACTTCGACCCCACAGACGAAGTTTCAAAGGCTTCAATTCCATGAGGGCAGATACTCGCTCGGTTTGGAGGCCGACCTGCCTCTGGACCGCAAGGCCGAACGCAACGCCTACCGGGAAGCGCTGATCGCATTGGAGCAGCGCCGGCGCGAATATCAAAATGATGTGTCCGAAGTTGAATTGGACGTTCGCCAGGCCTATCGCGAGCTTCAGGTGGCTGCGGAACGGTATGAGACTCAGAAGAACAGTCTTGAACTGGCGGAAACACGGGTCGAGAGCACGGAGCACGACGTTCTTGCTCCAGGCCGGACGGGTGGACACGCGAGATTTGCTGGACTCCCAGGATGCCCTCCTGTCGGCGCAAAACAGCCTGACGGCGGCTCTGGTGGACTACGCGATCGCAAAATTGACTTTCTTCCGGGACGTGGGGGTTTTGCAGGTCAAGCCGGACGGAATGTGGGACCCGGCCACGGTTGAGCTGAGGTCTGCCGCGCATGATCTGCCGGCTCAATCGGCAACGCCGGTACAGCGGAAGAACCTCTGAGGCGGATCGAAACCCGGACGCCGAGCCGGACCTGAGACCGGCGGGACAGCAGTTGACAAGCACAGTTGGGACTGATGATATGATCGAAGCAAGGAATGAAAGAAATCAAGGCAGTGTCCTCAAACGCAAATCAAGGTCCGGCAGGAGGATACTTCTGATTTTCATTGCACTCGCGGTGGTCATTGCAGCGGGCGCGTTCGGGTTCTCGCGCCTGATGCCGGGCGGCTCGAGCGGTTCGGATCCGGATCCCGGCGTCTTTGTCGTCAAACGCGGGAAACTGACAATCAGCGTAAGCGAAAGCGGCAATATCAAGGCCGTCAAGTCGGAGATCGTCAAGTCGGAGGTCGAGGGCCGGCCCAGCATCGTCAACATCGTCCCGGAAGGGACCTACATCAAGCCCGAAGACGTCAACAATATGGTCTTAGTGGAATTGGATTCCTCTCAGTTGCGAGAGCAATTGCCCCAGAGGCAAATCGAGCTCGCCAGCGCTGAGGCGAGTGATACCGAGGCGAAAGAGGCGTTTGACATCCAGGTCAAGCAGAATGAAAGTGACATTACAGCCGCCCAACTGGCGGTTAAGTTCGCTATGATGGACCTTCAGAAGTATCTCGGCGAAGGGGTCGCACGGAGGGTCGTCGAGAAGGCGGAAGCGGAACCGAACTCAACTATTGACATGTCCTCACTCATTGAGGATGTGAATGATCCCAATTCAGGCAGCGAGGCGTCCCAGAAGCTGCGAGAGCTTACGGGCAACATCACACTTGCGAGATCAAACCTGGAGAAGGCTATCTACACGTTGGAATGGACCGAAAAACTCCACGCGAAGCAATATGTAGCGGAGACCGAGCTAAGAAAAGACAGGTTGGAGAAGCAACGCCTTGTGATTGACGAGGAAAAGGCGAGGATTGCATTAGCCCTGTTTCTGCGCTATGAGTTTGCAAAGCAGACCGAGCAGTTGCTCAGCGACTATAACGAGGCCAAGCGGGAGTTGGATCGGACCAAGGCCCGCGCTCGTTCGCAACTCGCCCAAGCCAAGGCCAAACGTGCCAGCGCCGAAGCCACGCTCGCCCGGCAGAAGGAGCGTCTGGCGAAGTTGGAAAAGCAACTCGCGGCCTGCATCATTAAAGCTCCCGCGCCCGGCCAGGTCGTCTACTGGTCGAGCACGGAACGGTGGGTGCGGATCAAGATCGAGCAGGGGGCGGAGATTCCTGAGGGTTACAGGATTATCACCATACCGGATTCGACTGAGATGAAGGTCGAGGTGAAGATTCACGAGACCTGGATCGATAAGATCGAGCCGAATCAGCCGGCCGAGATCACGGTCGAAGCCTTTCCGGACAAGGTTTTTAAGGGCAGGGTGCTAAAGAAGGCACCCTTGGCCGACGCGGAAGACTGGCTGAATCCCGACCTTAAGGTCTATTCGACGGACGTGGGTATCGAAGGGACGCACGATTTTCTCAAGACCGGCATGACCGGGAAGGTCAAGGTTGTCATCGACGAGCTGGACGACGTCCTGAACGTGCCGATCCAGTCGGTCGTCACCGTCGAGGACAAGAAGTACTGCTACCTTGCAGGCAGCGGTGACGAGAAAAGGGAAGTTGAAACCGGCTTGTTCAACGACAATTTTGTGGAGATTAAAAGTGGCTTGACCGAGGGCGAAGAGGTGTTGCTCAATCCGCCCAGATGGACCGCGCCGGAGAAAACGGAAGAAAAGGCGGAAACGGAGTCGGAGTCCGAGCCGGAGCCGGCGGCTTCAACGGAACCAAATGAGACGGCTGCAAGCCCACAGCAAGACAAATGACGATTTGCCATTTCGGGCGGTGCGGCCGGTGGCAGCCTCCGCCGAGAGGCGTCCCTTAGGGAAAGCCGCAGCTTGGGGATGGCTTTCATCCGCATTTCGGGAATCGTGGTCTGCGTTCACAGGGCTGGCGGAGGGGAAAATATCTTCCAAAGGCAATTTTGTGCGCATATTTCGCGTTTGAAGCGACACTATAATAACGAAAGCTGACGTCAGCAGGTTCTTTGAATGGTGCACATTGTGGATTTGAATTCAGAGACACAACTTGTTGAAGCGGCCCAAAATGGCCAATTGGAAAGCTTCGGTGCTCTTTACGAGCGCTATCACAGCCCGATGGTCGCGTTGGCCTATTCGATGCTGGCCGACCGGGACCTCGCGGAGGATGCGGCCCAGGAAGTCTTCGCCGTCGCCTGCCGCGAGATCCGGAGCTTGAAAAGTAAAGAACGGTTCGCCGCCTGGCTAGCGGGCATCTGCCGGAACGTTTCGAGGCAGATGCTCAGGGCCGGCAGGATCAAGCCGGCGGTCTTGGGTGGCGGGTATACAGCTCCAAGTGGCGCTGACGCGCAGGATCGCCGGGAAGCGATTCGCCGGGCGGTCTGGAGTCTCCGGGAAGCCGAAAGAGAGCTGATTGTTCTGCGCTACTTCGACGGTTTCTCGCAGGCGCGGATCTCGGAGGTTCTGGGCTTATCGCCGCAAGCGGTGAACGGCCGGCTCGTCCGGGCAAAACGTAAGATCGCAAAGTATTTGAAACGAAACGGTTTGACGGGAGACGATCATGAGAGGTCCTGAAAATGACAAATGGCTCGACGATGCGTTAAATGACGCCATTGCTTCAAAAAGAACGCGGACAGACTTCGGGCAGTGGAAACTGCAACACCCGGACGCCGTGAGTACGTTAACCTCGAGAGTAGGTAGTGAAGCTCACGCTTTGCTGGCCCTGCACAAGACAAGGAGAATAATTATGAAAAGTCCAATTACAAAATTAGCCGCAGCAGCGGTAATAGTTGCTCTGGTGCTTATCGGGGTAAGTCAGTTTGGCGGCTCAGCCACGAGTGTCGCCTGGGGAGAAGTGATCGGAAGACTGGAGGCCAGCCGAGGACTCATCTGTCGGCGGATCATGATCCTTTCTAATCGGCCGGGCGAGGAGGACTATCGGATGATTTATAGCTGTCCGACACACACTCGAACGGACCAGTACGAGGCAAATCAGATCATCTGGTCGCGCTATTGCGACTACGACGCAAGGACCATGGTACGGATCGAGTACGACAATAAGCGATATTTCCGTCATACGATGAGCGAACAAGAGGCGCAGGAGCACCGGGACGAGATAAGTCCCACGGTATGGGCTCAGAAGTTCCGATCCGGCGATTGCCGAGAGCTGGGACGGAAAATGATCGATGGGATCCTGTGCGAAGGCCTCGAAACCACAGACCAGGCAGTCGTCGGCGGATCCGATCCTCCAGTTGTCAGCCCGGTGCTACAACTATGGGTCAGTGTGAAAACGGGCTATCCCGTTCTATTAGAGGGCAACGCTGTTCGTGAAGCCGATAATGACGTACGAATCGAGGTAGTGCTGGACCAGTTCCAGTGGGACGTAGAACTGGATCCGAGCGAATTTGAGCCCAAGATTCCGCCGGACTACGAATTGGTGGATTAGCAAACATAAGTATAGAGACAATCCAACATGCCGAGCCGGAGAAGGCTCGGCTTTTTTATTGCGCGCAGGGTCATGTCGAAATGCAACCTTCGCGGGGGCTGTGCATTATAATGGGTGAAGACTGACTTCGGAGCACTGGAATGGCAGACGACGCGTTGGAATGCCCATTGAGAACTCGACTCGACTCGATTGACGAAGACCGAATGCTGCTCGCGGCGGCCCGCCACGACGCGGAAGCCGCCGGAAGGCTTTATGACAAGTACTATAGAGAAATCCTCGGTTACATCTACCACTGTACCTTCGACGGCACGGCGGCCGAAGACCTGACGTCGAACGTCTTTCTGGCCGTTTTCCGCCACATGGGGCGATTTCGATGGCGGCAGGTTCCGTTTCGGGCCTGGCTCTATCGTATCGCCACGAATGAAGTCCGAATGCACTGGCGCCGGCAGAAACGTGTCAGGATCGTCAGTTTTCAGCCGGGCGACGACAATTATGCGATTGAACCGTCGGTCGATGGGAACCTGGAAGTGGTGGAAGAGTATCGTCTGCTCCACAAAGCACTGCTGGAGCTAGGATTGAAGTACCGCACCGTGATCATCCTTCGCTATTTCGAGGGCAAGACAATCGCGGAGATTTGTGAGATCACGGCGACAAAAGAAGGCACGATCAAATCCCAATTGCACCGTGGGCTGGCCAAGTTACAGGATATCCTGGTGCGTTGGGGTATGTTAGGTGAATAATTAGGAACACAATCATGAAAGACAATATCAAGAACGTAGATAGATATCTTAAGAGCGTTGAGTTGCCGGAGCATGCATCGTATCAACACCAGCAGCGATTACGTCGAGAGATACTCGAAGGAATCGAAAGGAGACTTATCATGAAAAGTTCAATGACAAAATGGGCCGCCGCGGCGGTGATTATTCTTGCCGTATTGATCGGCATCAATCCTTTCGGGGGTTCGAGAACAAATGTTGTTTGGGCGGACGTTGTCGAGCATTTTGAGTCGGTGCCTTTTTTCAATCTAACGATCTACCTGGGACACGAAGCATCAACGGAGGCGCGAAAAATAAGGATGTGGAAATCCGAAGATTCCCGGGTGAGAGCGTGCGAAGGCGACAAGGTTATTTTTGCCGACTTTTCCAATGGTGAGAAGACCATCGTAGCGTATGACCGAACGACGCGGAAGCCTGTGAATAGCGAGGGATTTGTAAGAATGATATTAGAAGACCTGTGTTTGAAAGGTCGGTTTTCCCTCGATACGATTGTGAAAAGTATTCCTTCCGAAAACGGTATGACCTCTGTTGAAACTGCCAATACCGCGGCATCGAAAGAAACGATCGTTTTTGAGATAAAACACAAGACGACACCGGAATGGATTTCGATCTGGGCGCTCCGCGGAAGTAAGCTTCCCATTCGAATATGCTTTCACGATCCGAGAGACAACGAGTGCGGCGATTTTATTTTCGATTACTCGGAACAGAAGGACGCAGCGTTTTTCGATCCGAATGCTTTTGCGAAACAATAAGCAACATATCCAAGTCGAGGACCGTATCATCCAATAGGCCGGGCCGGCTTCGCTCGGCCTGTTTCATGCGCCTTTGAACGCGCAATGCAGCGTCCGGCCCTACGACGCGGAAAAGTGGTAAAGAAAAATGCTCTGCCTTATACTAAAACCGTCTCTGCAATCGTGATAGTAGTGATTGAACGACTCGTTCATGAAGCCAAACAAGAGAGCCGGCAGATGATCGCAGAAATCGAAGACGAAGTGCTCAAGTGGAAATTCAAGCGCGGCAGCCGCGACGCCCTGCGGCGCATCTACGAGAAGTACCTCAACCGCCTGTTGACGCTGGCGATGGCTCTCCTGAACGATGCGGGCGCCGCCGAGGACGTAGTGCACGATGTTTTCGTGTCGTTCGCGGAATCCGCGCGAGATTTCAAGCTGGCAGGCAGTCTCAAGAGCTATTTGACAACTTGTGTCGTGAATCGCGCCCGGGATCGCATCCGGGCGAGCCGGCGAGGTCCGACGAGGCTGGACGAGTCGGAGCCGATCTGTTTAGAC
>JARRQQ010000292.1:0-5798 GCA_037381725.1 Sedimentisphaerales bacterium | reverse complement strand
GCAAACGTGTCGCCCTGCCGAATGGAATTGTGCACGTTGCCGAGCATCTTAGCGTACACCTCGTTGCCCGCCGTCTCACGCGTGACGTTGATGGCGTCGAGGATCGGCACACCGGCGCTGATCAGCGTCCCGAGCGTTCGCGTCCATCGCGTCACGGAGACCTTGCTGCTGATCTGGCCCATCACAGGGATTCTCAACTTGATGCTGTCCAGGATGTATCTGCCGATACGAAACCTCCGGATGAACTTGAGTAGAAGTATAACTCCGAACGGTACGCCCAGAAGCACGAGCCAGCCGTACTGCAACGCGATCCAGTTACTGATCCCCAGCACGACGCGCGTAATCTTCGGCAACTGCGCCCCTTCCGTCATTTCGGTGAGAGCGTCCCTGAAGTTGGGCACCACAAAGAGCATCAAACCCAGGAGGATAAGAAACGCGGCGGTCAAGACGACCGACGGGTAAATCATGGCACTCTTAACGCGGGATTTGAGCTTCTGGGCCTTTTCCATAAAGTCGGCAACACGCGACAAAATCAGGTCCAGCACACCGCCGGTCTCGCCCGCGGCGACCATGCTGACCAACAATCGGTCAAAGGACCTCGGGTGCCGGCCCATCGCCTCGGAAAGCGTAGAACCGCCTTCGATATCGTCCGCAACGTAGCCGATGACCCGCTTCAACGTGCCCGACCTTTGCTGCTCTTCGAGAATTCTCAGCGATCGCAAGATCGGCAGGCCGGCGTCCTGAAGCGTCGAAAGCTGTCTGGCGAACTGAGTGACCGCCTTGACCTTGACCTTACCGCCGGCACCGCGCCTCTTCTTGGGGGCGCCGGGTTTCGCCCCGGCCTTTTTCGCCGCACCGCGAGCCGCCACCTTCGTGGGAAAATATCCCATGTTGCGTATCTTGCTGATCGCTTCCTTTTGGCTGAGGGCCTCAATCTCATCCTTGATTTCCACACCCTGCGAATCCAACGCTGCATATTGGAAAATGGGCATCTTAAGCACCTCCATTGTATGAATAATGGGTTACAGAATTCCGATTCATAGCGTGTTCCGCGTGGACACCTGGTTTACACGTCCTCCATCATTGTCTCTTTCGCGATCTCGTCTATCGTCGTGATGCCGTCATAAATGGCTTCCAGGCCATTCTGTCGCAGGATTCTCATGCCTGCTTTCTGAGCGGCTGCACGCAAAACGGACGTCGAAGCCTGATTCATCACCAGGTCTCGTATCTCGTCGTTGAACACCATAATCTCGAAGATACCGATTCGCCCTTTGTAGCCGGTTCCGTTGCATCTGCTGCAGCCCCGCCCATAATGGAATTTCTTGCCCTTGATGTCCTCCGGGAGCAACTGAAGCTCCATGAGCTGGGCCTCGCTCGGCTCAAATTGCGTCTTGCAGTTTAGGCATATTCTTCGGACCAACCGCTGTGCGACGATTCCTTCAACCGTGGCGGTGATAAGAAATGGCTCGATCCCCATATCCAGAAGTCGGGCGATCGAGCTCGGAGCGTCGTTCGTATGCAACGTCGTAAACACGACGTGGCCCGTGAGGGAGGCCTGAGCGGCAATTTCCGCCGTTTCGAGGTCACGGATTTCGCCCACGAGGATGATGTCAGGGTCCTGACGTAAGATCGATCTAAGGCACCGAGCAAAAGTCAGCCCGATATCCGCCTTCATTTGAACCTGGTGCAGACCCTCGACGTCGTATTCGACGGGGTCTTCCGTCGTGATGATCTTTGTTCCAATATCGTTAAGCTCATTCAGGGCCGAATAGAGAGTCGTTGTTTTGCCGCATCCCGTCGGGCCGGTGACGATGATAATACCGTTCGGCTTGCGGATCAGCTTACGAACGATCTGTTGACCTTCAGGCGACAAACCGAGCTCGGCCATGTTGAAACTGGCCTGGCTTCGGTCGAGGACACGCAGAACCACGCTTTCACCAAACATGGTGGGCAAAACGCTGACACGTAGGTCGATGGGGTTGCCCTGGACGGTCAGTGAGATTCGCCCGTCTTGCGGGAGACGCCTCTCCGCAATATCCAGGTCCGCCATGACCTTGATTCGCGAGCTCAGCGCCGCCGCGATGTACTTCGGGGGAGGAACCATTTCGTAGAGCACGCCGTCGATTCGGTAACGCATCTTGTACTCAACCTCGAACGGCTCGAAGTGAATATCCGATGCCTTGTCACGAATCGCCTGGAGAAGGACCAGGTTCAAAAGCTTCTTGACGGGATTGGACTCGGACAGCTCCTTGAGCTCATCCAGGTCGATACTCTGGTTTCTGCCCTCGAATTCCGCAAGGAACGTGTCGCCCTGAATCTCGTCGATGAGTTCATTGATGTTTTCGTCGCCTTGCGTCGTCTCATAATACTTGGTCAGGGTCTTTTCCAGCGCGTCCGCGTCGGTTATCCTCGCCACAACCTTGAAACCCATCAGCGTAGCCAAGTCGTCGGTTGCACGGAAGTTATCCGGATTATCCAGGGCGACGATCAGTTGGTTCAATTGCTGGTTGTATTCGATGGGAACGAGGTGATAGGTTTTGGCCATCTGCTCCGGCACTTTTTCCACCACGTCCGGTGGAATGTCGAGGCCGTCCAGGCTCATATACTCCATTCCTCGCTGGGCCGCCAATGCTCTCTGGAGCTGTTTTTCGTCGACCAGACCCAACTCAAGAAAGACCTGGCCGATCTGCACCTTCCCTTGTCGCTGACCCTGGACCTTCAGGCACTCATGAACCTTGTCCCGGCTGAGAATCCCCATCTTTATGAGTATTCTGCCGAGCGTTCTCCCCCTTAGTTGTTCGATAGGAGGCATCTTTTCCGGCGCTGTCATTTTTCCCATAGCAAGATCACCTCTACAGAGTTTCGCAGGTCGTTCTTATCTGAGACCTTTACTATTCTACCGCTCTAAAATCCTTTTGGCAAGTAAATTATAAAAAGGACATTTAGTTGTTCAGACACACTTGAGAGTCGCGCCACAGGCCGATAACGCCCGTAGGCGGCTCACAGAAAGTCGTATAATCCTATGGGGCTATGGGTATTTTGAGATCGCGTGTGGTTGACGGGTTTGTGCATGAGGAGTATGGTACGAACCCTCGAAAGAAGGCGCAGGGGGTGGACTGATCCCGGCGCATCTTGATCCGAACGCTCCCACCGGATCTAAGCCCCTCCGGTCCGTTGCCATCTCGTGGGCCAGCTTACAGGCGCGGGGGCGCCGGCGATTACCTCATGACCCAACGCTTTCCCTTGTAAACTAAGCTCACAGATGACCTTATCGCGGGATCACCTCGGAGATCGTAGCTCAATTCGAGTGTTTTTCTGAGGTATACTTTGTTCGGGCCGCCCGGCGTATCCGTCGGCACGGGATAGTCGACGACCGCCGTCTCGTTACTCAGGCCCGTTATGAAGATTTTGATGCTCTTGGCCCGCAGATCGAAATCGGGCCAAATGATTGCAATATCCTTCGCGTTGTCCTCGCCCTGGAGAATCTTGCTACCAGCTTGGTCCAGCGGTTCGAGGAAAGGATACGCCGTCCGATGGCGTGCGCGGATACGCTCGAAAACTGCTGGCGTCACGGATTTCCCGGCCGGCACGATCTGGAACGTATCCGTCATCAGGTCACATTTCGGATAGAAACCCACATCCTTTCCCGTGTTGTTCGTAATGGTTAGGATCATGTACCAGAACCTGGTCGGCTGGTTATCGGAAGTTCCTCCCACGACCACTTGTTGAGGATGGGTAAACTCTACGTTTAAAGTCCAATGTCCGGGAGTGGGGATAATCGCTGGCTCAGGCGCTGCCACGGCTACACACGTCGCTATCGCCCATACCGCGAACATCCCATACAGAGACCTTTTCATCGTATTGCCCTCACCAGAGACTCATGTGTCCTTATTCATGCAAGATCAGAAAAAGCGTTTCACTTGTTATTTTACCCGAAACCTATCCGAAAGCCAAGAACTTTTTGCCCGCACATTCATGATCGCGCATAATTCGTCCGTCGGCCACGATTCGAGGACATTTCAGCAGAGTGGAGTGTTGCCTGTTGAGAGGAATTCAGGTATGTTGTGTCCGGCAGGGGGATACGGTCGATATTGACGCGGGTCGTGATATGGCGGACGAGCAGAAGGAACTGTTTCGGCAGCAGATCGAGCGATTGCTTGAATCTGAGATTATGTCGGCTCTGAAGGAGCTGCTGGCTGATCAGCGCAGCAGTGATATCGCTGAGGTGGTTGAGCTCGTCGATAATGAGCGCAGGCGCGCCATTTTCGACGCCATGGATGAGCCGATCTCGGCGGAGGTTCTGGAGAAGGTCGATGAGGCGACGCGGGCCGAGCTGTTCGATCTGCTCGGCGATGAGGAATTGAGCCATCTGCTCCTGTATCTTGATCCGGATGACGCGGCTGACGTTCTTTTTGAACTAGCCGAAGAGAAGCGGGTCCAACTGCTCGGGAGCATGCCGGCGGAAGAATCAGCCCAGATCAAGAAATTGATGGGCTATTCCGAGGACTCTGCGGGTGGCATCATGGACCCCGTCTTGATCAGCGTGGCGGAGAATGCCACTGTCGCTGAAGCGGTCAGCAAGATCCGCGCGGCGGAGATTGATGAGGATTTCTATTCGGTCTATGTTGTGAACGAGGCCGGTCGCTTCCTCGGGGACGTTCGCTTGCGATTTCTACTGACGCGTCCTGAAAACGCCCGGATCCGCGATTTGATCGATTCCGACACGATTTACGTCCACGTCGACACGGACCAGGAAGAGGTGAGGAACGTCTTCAGCAAGAACGATTTGATTGTGGTCCCGGTTCTTGACAAAAACAAGCGCCTCGTCGGGCGCATCACCGCGGACCGCGTCATCGAGGTTGCCGAGGAAGAGGCGGCCGAGGACTTGTACGCGATGGCGGGCACCGATCCCGATGAGTTGGATACCTTCTCCGCGATCAACGCAGCCCGGATACGAATGACCTGGTTGTTGCCTTGTCTAATGGGTACACTCATCACCGCCCTTGTTCTGTTTTTCTTTCACGACACGTTCGATGTGGGCGGCTTGTCCTTTCTCTATACGGCAGCGGTTGCATTTGTGCCGATGATTGCGGCGATCAGTGGAAACGCGGGCTTGCAGACTTCTACAATTGTGGTGTCAGGACTGGCTACCGGGCATCTGGCGGCATTGAAATTCGGTCAGGTATTCACGCGTGAGGTTCGGATTGCCCTTCTCGTGGCACTAAGCTGCGCACTGATAGGCGGTGTCGTCTGTGCCGTTTTGATCCATTTCAAGACGGCGGAAAATACAGTAGCCTCCATACGGCTTGTCTTTGCGTTCGGGACGGCCATGTTCTCCGCGATCATGGTCGCTACGACGCTGGGCCTGTTTTTGCCGTTTTTGTTTCGCCGGATCGGGATTGATCCGGCCATCAGTTCCGGCCCCCTGATCACGACTGCAAACGATTCGATAAGCGTGGCCATCTATATGACTTTGACCCTGTTGCTGGCGACCTGAGCATGGATGCGAAATCGATGTGCGTGCTGCTGGTGGCAAGCTTGGGCACCCGAGGAATTCAGACTTCCGGCTGCGTTCCTACCCGCGCGACCGTCTTGCGCCGATCGGACCTCTCGGCCTCCTCTTTCTCGGTATCTCCCTGATCCGAAGGCCTTTCGGTGTCTGTTTGCGTGAGTTGGATGGCGCGGGTGCGATCTCTCCCAATAGTCTCAAGGCGTGCCGCGAGACGTCTC
The DNA here is from genome assembly GCA_037381725.1 of Sedimentisphaerales bacterium. Classification (GTDB taxonomy): domain Bacteria; phylum Planctomycetota; class Phycisphaerae; order Sedimentisphaerales; family Anaerobacaceae; genus JAFGTG01. Next base: position 68 of record JARRQQ010000292.1, on the reverse strand, counting down.
GCGTGGAGTTGTCCGGGCGTTTCAGTCCCTCTTTGAGGACCTCGAGGGCCAGCTTTTTCATCCTGCCG
>JARRQQ010000291.1:0-8054 GCA_037381725.1 Sedimentisphaerales bacterium | reverse complement strand
CCCACCGCCGGCCCGGAGGTACTACAGGCGGTGATGATCGATGCTCAGTACGAAGGCTACCTGGCCAAACAGGACCGGCTCGTGGCTAATTTTCGAACAATGGAGAGCAAGAAGATTCCGCCCGGCCTGGATTACACGGACGTCGCACATTTGCGTTCGGAGGCAAAAGAGAAGTTGTCGGTCTTCAAGCCGAGCACTCTCGCCCAGGCCTCTCGAATCAGCGGCATCACGCCGGCTGATATTACTGTGATTCAAGTTCACCTGAAGAAGACGTTATCGTCAGAGCGAACGAGCGAGTAGGGGACAGATCGAAAACAATGATCGAATTGTCGGCGAACACTTATAACAGCCAAGCGGCGCGGGACGAGCCTAAGTTCAAGCTTTGGCGTTCTGCAGGTTTGCTGCTGACGTATCAGTGCAACTGTGCCTGTGAGTTTTGCTATTACAACTGTGGTCCCGACAAGGGCGGCCTGATGCCCGTCGAGACCGCTATAGGCGCGTGGCGATCACTCAAAGTGCTTGCCGGAGACACGGCCAAGATTCACATCACCGGCGGCGAGGCGTTTCTGTATTGGGATCACTTGCAGGAGGTGCTCCGTCGGGCTACGAGTGAAAAGCTGGGGAAGATTGATCTGATAGAAACCAACGGATTTTGGGCTACAAGTGGACACATTGTTCGCGAGCGGCTGAAACGACTTGATGAGCTTGGGGTGGTTCGGCTCAAGATCAGCACGGATCCGTTTCATCAGGAATACGTTGACGTCGAATCGGTGCGGCGGTTAGCCGCGATAGCAACAGAGCTTCTGGGTCCTGACCGCGTCCTGGTTCGATGGCAAAAATATCTGGACGAGCCGGTCGCAATGAAAGACCTTTCGTCCGCAGAGCGCGAGCGGCAATATCTCCGCGCGATCAAAGACTACCCGTGTCGCTTTACTGGCCGGGCGGCGGGGAGGCTCGCGGAATTAGTCGCATCCACAAGGCTTCCCTGTTTCCAAAGTAGTGAAGTCACTAATGTGAAAGCAGAGCGTCGAGATACGTGCCAATCGAATTTTCTTGGGGCGAAAGGCGTTCATATCGATCCGTTCGGCAACGTCTTCAGCGGCACATGTAGCGGCATCATTGTCGGCAACGTCAACGAGACCCCGCTCGAAGACATCTGGAGGCAATTCCACCCCGCTCGGAGCGAGTTTATCCATACTCTGTTTGATTACGGGCCGTTCGGGTTGCTCGATAGGGCGGTGAAATTAGGCTACCGAGGCCCCAGAATTTACGCCGACAAATGCCATCTCTGCACGAACATCCGGCAATTCTTCTTCGAGCACGGGATCGAAGACTCAATTGTCGGCCCGCCTGAGTGCTATTCTACAGAATCATAGACGGAAAAAATTTTTGGAATTTCCGAATTTTATATTGGCGTCTTGTACAAATGTACGATATTATAGTCGTACACTTGTACAATACAATTGTAAAAGGAGATGACCGTGAGAAAGAAAGAAATGCCTGCTCTAAGCCCTGCCGAAACGGAAATCCTCAGAGTGGTCTGGCAGCTTGAGAAAGCTACCGTCCAGGAGGTCTGCGACAAGCTGCCCGCCAAAAGAAAAATCGCCTATGCCACTGTCCAGACGCTACTTCGTCGGCTTGAAAACAAAGGTTACCTGAAGCACGATGTCCGCGGCAAAGCCCACGTCTTTTATGCCGCCGTTAAAAAGGAGCATGTTGTCAGAAGGTCGGTGGGTGATTTCCTGGACCGACTATTTGGTGGCGACCCGATTCCTTTGATGCAGTATTTAGCTGAGCATGGCAAGATCAATGCCGAGGATATTGAGAGACTTAAGAAGTTGGCAGACAATAGATAGCAAAGGTATTTACGTGGAGAGAAAAGGATGGACAATTATTCGATCCAAATCACGAACTATCTGAAGACACAGAGCTTACAGATAGCTGTCCTTGTGGTAGTTATAGCGGTGATTACTTTTGTACTAAAGAATAGAAGCGCACATGTGCGTTATCTACTGTGGTTGATTGTATTAGCCAAATGCTTGGTTCCGCCATTTCTAACGGTTCCGTTGGCCCTCCTTCCGAAACCACAAATGATGATCGTATTGCCGACAACCCAACCGATAACAGTCAAGTCCGTCGAAACTTCAGCGGAAGAATCGCCAGTATCGCCCGCGCCAGTCATAATCAAACATAAAAGCAGACTAACACTCCGACAGAGGTACGTCATCGGCTGGAGTATGGGCGTTGTTATATTCGTCGCGATGGCTATACTAAAGGCTCTTCGGACCGAATTATGGTTAAGGCGAGAGCGAAAACCTCTGTCAGCCGAATTGCAGAATGAGATTAAGGGACTATTCTCAAGCCTCGGTCTTAGGATCTCACCGAAATTCTGGCTGGTTAAAGGCGTAGGACAGCCATTCGTTTGGGGTTTGCTTCGTGGAGGGATTTACCTGCCTATGGATTTTGTCAAGGCAAATAACACTGAGTATCGCAGAGGAGTCTTAGGCCACGAGCTAAGCCATGTTCTGCGATTCGATGCGGCGGTCAATCTACTGCAAATTGCGTCTCAGGCTGTGTTTTGGTTCCATCCGTTTGTCTGGTGGGCAAACACAAAAATCCGCTCTGAGCGTGAGAAATGCTGCGATGAGATGGCTATTGCCCGCTTAGGCGCTCGAGCCCAAGAATACAGTGATGCGATAGTGAACGTATTGATTTCTGAACGTGAATCCTCTCGGTCGGTTCCATCATTGGCCGTGGCCGGGTCGGTAAAAAGTATTGAGGAAAGGATAAAAACTATGCTTAGGCCAGGAAAAAAATTCTACAAGCAACCAAGTTTGCCTGTGGCGGTTATTGTTGTGTTTGTAACTCTATTGACCGTCCCAACGACAGTGGTTCTTACTGCAAGAGCTGATGAAGCTCTAATTGCCACTAATCCCACCAACCTTGGGCCAACGGTCAACAGTGAAGCGACAGCATGGGATCCAGATATTTCCGCAGACGGTCTTTCACTCTATTTTCTCTCGAGAAGACCTGGCGGTCTTGGTAGTGCTGATATTTGGATGACGACACGGAAAACCAAGGAAGAATCTTGGAGCGCTCCGCTTAATCTTGGCTCAGTGGTCAACACAAGCGAATTCGAAGGGGCGCCATGTTTATCAACAGACGGTTTGGAAATGTACTTTGTCTCAGACCGCCCCGGCGGTTTCGGCTCGTTAGATATCTGGATTACGACACGAAAATCTAAAGACAGTCCCTGGGGCACACCCGTCAATCTTGGTCCAAAGATCAACACTGGTGCGGCTGAAAACGGACCAAGTATCTCCGCGAACGGCTTGGAGCTCTATTTCTCCGATGCGATCTGGTCGAACCCTCCAGCTCGACCTGGGGGTTTGGGCAAAGCCGACATCTGGGTAACGACAAGGAAGACAAAAAGTGATCCCTGGGGCATTCCTGTTAATCTTGGCCCAAAGGTCAACGGTCCTTACAGCGACTCTGCGCCTTCCATCTCGGCCGACGGATTATCGCTTTACTTTCATTCGAATCGCCCTGGTTTCGGTAGCATTGATATTTGGGCGGCTACGCGGAAAACCAAGAACGACCCCTGGGGTGTTCCAGCAAATCTTGGTCCAAGGGTCAACACCTCGCATGCCGAGTACAATCCTGATATTTCGAGCGATGGTTCTACCCTTTACTTCGCATCGAATCGGCCTGGTAGCGTTGGTGGTAACATGGATATCTGGCGCGTGTCCTTAAATATTGAGGCTAAGCCCGCTAAATCCCTTCACCAAGCTGCGGCGGAGGGTGATGTTGAGCAAGTAAGGTTGCACATTTCAAATGGCGCCGATATCAATGCAAAAGACAGAGGTGGTCGCACGCCATTGTATTTGGCTATCTTGCACAACAAAACAAAGACAGTTGAAGTACTCCTATCTCATGGCGCAGACGTTCATTGCACGCCGGAGAAAGGATTCTATCCTTTAGACCATGCGGCCATGTTTGAGAACCTCGACATGGCCAGAATGCTTATTAACCGTGGAGCCAAATGCAATACCAGGAATTATCTCGGCTGGACACCTTTGCGCTATGCCGTCTATTACGGGAATAAGGAGATGCTCGAGCTGTTTGTTGCCAACGGTGCCGATGTCTCAGGCATTCATCGGGCAGCTTCTCTCGGTGATGTGAATCGCGTCCGCACTTTGCTTCAGGAAGACTCGGATGTAGATGCAAGAGACGAACTTGGCTGGACGCCTCTTCATTGGGCCGCTTTGATGGGGCGAGAGGAGGTCGGTCGAGTACTTCTCAGCAAGGGCGCCAGAATTGAAGCCGAAAACAACTACGGATTTACGCCGTTGAATATTGTAGCCTATGGAGGAAATCTAAGGGGAGCAGAGTTCCTTATTGGCAACGGGGCGAATGTAAGTACGAGAGCACAAAATGGATTCACGCCGTTGCATAGCGCAGCGTATCAAGGTCATAGGGAGATTGTTGAATTGCTACTCACTCATGGTGCAGACAAGGCTTTGAAGGATCGTCGAGGTCGAACGGCTATGACGTTGGCCACCAACCGAGGTCATTCAGAAATCATAGAATTACTCAAACACGAAACTCAACTACCACCGGCTGAAGCCGACAGTTTTGATGGAATCCGCCATTCGGCGGACTAGAGTCTTCACTTGAAGACAAGGGTCAAACTGCTTTATCTCTGGCGAGGAAAGAAACCACAGTGAAGTGATCGAGTTGCTTTTCGAGCATGGGGCGAAAAAGTAAAATGAAGATCCATGTGTTTGGGCAACTGCGGAGGGTTGCCCCTACCGGGGCATGGCGATAGCTTCGATCTCGAAGAGCAGGTCGTCCCGGCAGATGTCGCAGATGACCGTCAGCCAGGGCCAGGAAAGGTTGTCTTTGCAAGCGTTGAATATCTTCTCGACCTCAATGGTCTTGCAGTAAGCGATCACCTGAACGACATCCTCATCCTTACATTGCATTTCGCTCAGGACGGCGCGAACGTTTTCTATCGTTGCGTCGATCTGGCCTTGGGCGTCGCCGATGTGTGTGGTCGTTCCGTCGGCGTCGATGGAGGCGGTTCCGGAAATGAAGGCAGTGGGACCGGCGGGCATAACGCTGCGAGCGGCCCGTGAGAAGGCAGAGCCGTAGTCCAGGGCGCTGTGCTGTTTTCCCGTGATCTGCAAGTATTCGGTGCAATTGGTCGGTTCGAGGACCGCCATCAGGTCCATCGCACAGTGGGCGCCGTTAGCCGGACCGAGCCCGATGCCGGTGCTGGCGGGCATGGACTGGCGGGTTCCCGCGCCGATGAGCCCGCGCTCGGTGAAGAACGTGGTTCGGACGCGATTGAAATCGTCGTACCACGAGAGGATGTCCTTGAGCCACATCCACGTCCTCGGCACGGACAGGAAATTGACGCCGAATTTCTTGAGCGCCGAGTCGGCCTTTTCCATCATCGCTTGAGCCTGTGCGGCGGCTCCCTCCTGTTGTGGGTCCGATATGCCCGAGAGAGTCAGGTAAGCCCGGCCGGGCACGTGGAGGATTCGTCCGCACGGAGTCCCATTCACGGCGATCACTTCCGGCTTCTTGTCGCTGCTGACGGCATGGACCTGTACGCCCGCGAGCGGTCCCGACAATCCTTCGGTGGCGACCAAAAAGCTCTACGTCCCGGATACCTGAAAAGACCCGCTCCGCCTGCTCCTGCAAAGGCGCACCATCGACGGGTGTGGCGGATAGATACATTTCTGTGGCGCAAGCCGACTCGATGCTGCGTGTTTCAAGGTTTGCCGTCATTTCTCTGAATATTGTCCTTCATTCTGCCAACGAACACAACTTCAAGCCGGGTATTGTAGTTTCGGCAATCAGGAAAATCAAGTTGAATACGAAATACGGCGGAGAACGTCAAATCCGGCCTCAGCCCGGGGAACGGGCGTAGACCTCCGTTCTTTGACTCCTCTCAGCGTTGGGAGGAGGCGTCGAGTTGTTTGTAGAGCTCAAGACGCTTGCTGATTTCCTGCACGGATTCTGCGTTTCCCGCGGCACGCGCGAGATCCAGCGCCCGCTGGGTTGCCAGGACGGCTTCGTGGAATCGGCGCACCTCGGCGTATCTCGTGCCAAGCAGGTAATGGAGCATGGGCGATCTGTCAATGTTCGGCCTTAGCTGGACGGCCTTTCTGTAATGCCTGAGCGTCTGGTCAATATCTCCCTTGCCATTCGGCGCAGTTCGGATCGAGGTGGATCGCCTCCGAGAGGTAGCGCATGGCCTCATCGGGCTTACCGGCGTAGAGCAAAGCCTCCCCGAGATGCTCGCGCATGCCTACGGCGGTATATTGGAGGTCGAGGCCGTTGGGAAGTCGCTTCAGCGCCTCGGATAGATGCTGGACGGCTTGCTTGAATTGTCCCTGGTGAAACAGCGCCATACCCAGATCGTGATGGATTCGGGGATCGCTCGGATCAAGCTCCAGGGCCTTGCGATAGTGAGCCATTCCTTCCTCGTGGTGCTGTGTGGCGTTGTAGAAGAGAAATCCGAGCTTGAGATGGGCTTCGACGTTGTTCGGATTGAGCTTCAGCGCCTCCTGATACTCCTGGATTGCGTTGTCGGTATCACCAGCTTTGAAGAACTCATTGCCGGCTCGGACGAACGAATAATCGTTGAGGAAGTCCTCGCGGATTTTCTTGATCGCCGTGGGTGCGGCGTTGACGAATTCAGGGATGTTGGCGGCTCTGTCCGGCGCGGTAAAACGCTCCAGCAGGACGGCAGGGCTGCTGTGCCCCTGTTCATCCATGTGGGTGAGGAAGAGTTGAGTATAAGGCGAATTGGCCTTGGACGAGAACACGATCCATTTGCCGTTCGGAGACCAGCTATGCCAGGAGTTCATCCGGCTGGTGTTGGCGTGCAGCCTTCTGGCCTCACCTCCCTCGGAGGGAATGATATAGAGCTCACTGTCGGGCTGGAGCAGCATGTAGCTTTTGGCTTTGCAGAAGACAATCCATTTGCCGTCGGGCGAATATTTTGCGAAGAAATTGCTCATCCCGTTGTTGGAAGCCCCTTTGACCGGCTCGGGCGTGCCGCCTTGGCCGTTGTTGAACGGAATCCTGTACAAGTCGAACAAGAACGGCTTGCCGTCCTCAGTGAATTCCTTGCACTCTTCACGGGTCAGAAGCACCTTGCCCTTGCCCGCTGTTTCCTTGAGGCTGTATGCCTTGGCTCTGGCGAAGACTATGTACTTACCGTCGGGACTCCAGGCAGGATTGCTCTGAACGTATTGCGGGTCATCCGCCCCCGGCAGCGACTCGAAGGTACGTCTCTGCCGGTCGTACGTGCACAAGATGCCTTTGACGGGGAAGAAGAGCTGAGAGAAGGCTAGTGGCGGCATGGGCACGAAGACGGATTTATCCTTGACCGTACTGACGACGAACCGGCCGTCCGGAGAGATCTGCGAGAGCAGGCCGAAAGTCTGTTCCCTGTCCTCTTTCTTGTAATCGTTCCACGTGATGATGTCGCTGGTGGCCAGGACCATGTGCTCGGCGATTCTCGTGATGACGTACGAGCCTTTGCTGTTGGCATAATCGACGTCCATCGCGAGGATTTTTCCGTCGCTGCCGAACGAGTGACAGTTTCCACAGACCGGCAGGTTCTCCAGGATAATCGGCGGTTGCTTCGATGATGAGATCGGGCCGAAGCGCCAGCGGATTTGCGAAGGATCTTTGACGGCGTCGATGAAGGGCAGGTTCACTTCCCGATAGAATACCGGCGCTCCTACCTTGTCTTTGGAGGTCCGGATTCTGATTCGGCCCACCGAGCAAACTCTTGTCGATACCCCCCGGTCGGCGCCCAGGATCGTCACCTTGGCGTCTTTTGCCACGGACCGCATCTTGATGACCTCCCATTGCTCCGAATCGGGCGTCCAGTGCGGCTCGCGGGCGAGGGCGTTGATGCGGTCCTTACCGTCCTCGAACGCGATCGTAACCAACCAGGTGTCAGCATCGGAATCGCTATCCTCCCAGCGAAACGTCGGGGCTGTGATTTCTGGGGGAAAAAGCGTCTCGTC
>JARRQQ010000290.1:0-6250 GCA_037381725.1 Sedimentisphaerales bacterium | reverse complement strand
GTCCCAGGGCTTCGGCGAGCCGGCCACGTTCTACATGCAATCGAAAAACCCCGCGCACTTAGCGGCGGCCGAACGTAACTGGACCAAGATTCGGGATCTGTACGGCCAAGTCCCCGGCGGCATGTTCGGCGGTGATGAGAACTGCCGGCCGGGTTTCACCGGGCCGCGTCAGGCGGTCGAGACGTGCGGCATGGTCGAGATGATGCTTTCGGACGAGATATTGCTGATGATCTCCGGCGATACGAAGTGGGCCGACCGGTGCGAGGACGTGGCGTTCAACTCGCTTCCGGCGGCGTTCACGCCCGACCTCAAGGCCCTCCATTACCTGACGGCTCCGAACATGATCCTCTGCGACCGCAAAAGCAAGTCACCGGGCCTGCAGAACGGCGGCCCGATGCTGCTATATGATCCACACCTCCACCGGTGCTGTAGATATCGAGCTCACGATCAAGACAAGCAAGCCCGTCCAATTTCCCCTGTACCTTCGCGTGCCCGGCTGGTGCAAGAAACCCGAAGTGACAATGAATAAGAAGATGCTCGAGCTATACGGCCCCGGCTCTTACGTCGAGATTAACCGCCAATGGAGCAACGGCGACAAGCTGAAACTCAGGCTGCCGATGAAGGTCACGCTGCGAAAGTGGACCAAGAACAAAGACAGTGTCTCGGTGGACCGCGGGCCGCTGACCTACTCGTTGAAGATCGGCGAAAAGTACGTTCGGGCCGGCGGAACCGACGAATGGCCCGCCTGGGAGATCCATCCGACGACTGCCTGGAATTATGGGCTTGTCCTGAACGAAAGCGACCTCGCCTCGTCCTTCAAGGTGAAGCACAAGGCATGGCCCACCGACAACCAGCCGTTCGAGGCGACAGCCGCGCCGATTGAGCTGCGCGCCAAGGCCCGGGAGATTCCCGCGTGGCAAATGGACCGTCTGGGCCTGGTGGGCCAACTCCAGCAAAGCCCCGCCAAATCCAACGAGCCGACCGAGACCGTCACGCTGATCCCGATGGGCTGCGCCCGGCTGCGAATCTCCGCGTTTCCAACCATCGGCTCCGGCCCGGATGCCCACGAGTGGAAGGCGCCACCGAAGACGTTGCCCGCCACCGCCTCGCATTGCTGGGACGCCGACACCGTCGTGGCGCTCAGCGACGGACGAATACCGCACAATTCAAACGATCACAGTATCCCACGCTTCACGTGGTGGGACCACAAGGGCACGGCCGAATGGGTGCAGTACGACTTCGACAAACCAACGAACGTCTCGCGTTCGGCGGTCTACTTCTTCGACGACACGGGCCAGGGTAGTTGCCGCCTCCCAAAGTCCTGGCGCTTGCTCTGGAAAGCCGGTGGCCAGTGGAAGGAAGTATCCACCGCCGATAGCTACGGCCTCGAAAAAGACACATTCAACCGCGTGAGGTTCGACCCGGTCGAAACCACAGCACTCCGCCTCGAAGCGCAATTGCAGCCGAATTCCTCCGCCGGCATCCTCGAATGGCAAATCGACGCGAATAGAGGATGACCGGGAGATTCAAAAACCATATCCAATGCAACCAAACCGCAAATCCCAACGTAAGGAGGATTACGATTATTCGCAACCTGGTTATTACCACGTGACTGTTTGTACACAGCTTGGATCCTGTCTTTTTGGCGCCATCCAAAATGGAGAAATGCTGGCGAACGATGCCGGCCGAATGATCCACGATACATGGCGTGAAATTCCAATATATTATCCCGGCATTGAATTGGATGTGATGCAGATCATGCCGAATCATATTGTCGTCCATCAAAATTCAGAACCCGCCACTCCCGAAGTCGATTCATATTTTTGTAGTGGCGACTTCATTTGTTTTTGCATACAATTCTCGTTTGAAAATGTAAGCATATTATGGACGGTAGAAGCACATTAAAAGGAAAGTCATGGCAAGGAAGAAGATTACCATTGTCGGAGCTGGAAACGTTGGGGCTTCGACCGCGCATATCGCGGCGACCCGACAGCTTGGCGACATCGTTCTGATCGACATCGTCGAGGGCCTGGCTGAGGGCAAGGCGCTGGATATTGCCGAAGCCGCACCGGTGCAACTGTACGATTCCAAAATTGTGGGCACGTGCGACTGGGAGGCGACGGCCGGCAGCGATCTGACGATTATCACGAGCGGGCTGCCCCGCAAGCCGGGCATGAGCCGGGACGATCTGTTGGCCAAGAATGCCCAGATTGTCAAAGATGTCAGTAGTAAAGTGACCAAACACTCGCCTGACGGTATTATTATCGTTGTCTGCAATCCGCTCGATGCGATGGTCTACGTCACCGCCGAGGCCACGGGATTCGCCAAGAACAGAGTGATGGGTATGGCCGGGGCGCTGGATTCGGCGCGTTTTTCCTGTTTTCTCGCGATGGAGCTTGGCGTCAGCGTAGAGGAAATCAAGTGCGTGCTCATGGGCGGCCACGGCGATGATATGGTCCCGTTGCCCAGATTCACCTCCGTCGGCGGAATCCCGATCTCGGAACTGCTCGACGCCGACACAATCACCAGGCTCATCGAACGTACCCGCAAAGGCGGCATCGAAGTCGTGAATTTGATGGGCCACAGCGCGTATTACGCTCCAGCAGCAGGAACGGTCAAGATGGCCGAAGCGATCCTGAGAGACAAGAAGACCGTCATGCCCTGCTGTGCGTATTGCAACGGCGAGTATGATGCCGGAGGCTATTTCGTGGGCGTTCCGGCCATTCTCGGCGCCAATGGCGTCGAAAAAGTGATCGAGCTTGGCTTGAACGACACGGAACGAGGCCAGTTCGAGCAGTCCCTTACACACGTCAAAAGCCTCGTGGCCAAGGTGGACGGACTTCTGTGACGGGCAAGACCGACGAAACCACCAAATTTCTTCGGGTTATCCCTTGCCCTCCTTCAGGCGGTCGTGTATACTGCCTCTTCTTTTTGTGACGCCATTAAGGAAGTCAGGAAATGCCCACAAACATAGAATCGTTTGTAAAAACTCTGGAATCGGAAGGCGTGGACGCCGGGAGAAAAGCGGCCGGCAAGATCGAGGCCGAGGCGAGGGAGAAGGCGGACAGAATCATTGCCGACGCCAGGAAAACGGGGGATCAGATCGTCGCGGATGCCGAGGGCGAGGCCGAAAAGGTGAAGACCCGGATGGCCTCGAGCCTGGAGCTGGCCACGCGCGACGCCATTTTCCTGCTTCGTGAAAAACTGAGTCAACAGCTTGAGATCATCCTGAAACTGAACGTCGAAAAAGCCCTGAAGGACGAAGAAACACTTGTCGGCGTTTTGCGAGAAGTGATTCCCGCCTACGCCAAGGGCGGCGCGGACAAAGAGATCAAGACGGAGGTCAACGTTTCGCACGACATGAAGAGCAGACTGCTGGAAACGACGCTGAGAGAACTGGCCCGCTCGCTCAAGGACAAGAACGTCCAGTTGGACGTCAGTCGCAATCTGGCGAAAAGCGGCTTCGAATACAAAATAGAAGGTTCCACCGTAGAGGTAAGCACGGACTCCGTAACGTCACTGCTGGCGGAGATGATCGATCCCGACCTCCAGCAATTCCTTGAGAAGGCTGCGAATTCCGAGAATTGAAACCTTCGCCGGATTTTGCGGTGTTTGCGACCGAATCCATAAAGCAACCATGAGTCTACTTGGCCGTCACGAATATTTGCTGAGCGTTCTTCCGTCTTTGGAACCCATCGGCAGCATCCCTCCGATGAGCAAGTCCGATCTGCTGGCGCAGGTTGCGGACTCGAAAGGCCCCGTGCGTACCTTGAAGACGCTGCTTCTCAGCGATGATCTCATGCAATATCAGGCGTTGCTGACGGAGGAGGTCGAAAAGGACCAGGTCGATCTGGCCATTCTTTCCCTGGACAAGGCAGAAGACGAGTCCGTCTTGCCGGATTTTCTTTTGCCGAATGAGCCGGCGACGACGACTGAGGAAGAAAAGGAAAGTCAGCGATCGAGCATAGACGCCATTTGGGCGCGATACTTCCGCCACGCCGCGTTGGTAGCGAAACATTCACGGAGCAGTTTCTTGAAGGCATGGGTCGGGTTCGAGGTGGGCCTTCGCAATGCTCTGGTCACGGCCCGCTCACGCAAGCTCGATTTGGATCCGGCCGCCTACCTGGTCGCTCCGGAGCTGGCCGACAAGCGTGCCGACTACAGCCAAACCGTATCGGCCTGGTCCTCGGCTTCCGACCCTCTGACCGCGATGGAGGTACTGGACAAGGCCGGGTGGGACTGGCTCGAGGAGCACGGGGGGTGGTTCAGCTTCGCAGATTGTGAAGTCGAAGCGTACGCCGCGAAATTGATACTCCTGCATCGCTGGCGTCGCATTCTGTCCGAGAAACAACAACGCCCCAAGGCAAGTTTGACGTAAGCTTGATAACATGAAATCGACTGTGGTACCGCTTGATAGTGAGGACATATCGTGAACGGACGAATTAAGGCCGTCTTTGGAAACATGGTCGTGGCCCAGACCGAGGACCGCGTGGTCAAGAACGCCGTGGGTTATTGCGTGCGGAGCGATGGGACCAGGCTCATGTGCGAGATCATCCGCGTTCGCGGGGACTCTGTCGATCTTCAAATATTCGAGGAAACGCGCGGCCTGAAAGTGGGAGACGAAGTAGACTTTCAGGAAGACATGCTCTCGGTCGTCCTGGGTCCGGGTCTGCTGGGCCAGATCTACGACGGGCTTCAGAATCCGTTGCCGAAGCTGGCCGAGGAAGTCGGCTTCTTCCTTAAACCGGGCAATTATATCCACGCCCTCGATACCGAGCGTCTGTGGGACTGGACGCCCAAAGTCGAAGCCGGGACGGTCGTCGAGGCAGCGGACACGCTCGGCAGTGTTCCGGAGAGTATCTTCGAGCACAACGTGATGGTCCCCTTCGGTCTGGAGGGCCAATATACCGTTCAGTCCATCGCCGAGCCGGGGTCCTACCCGACGCAAAAAGAGATTGCCACTTTGACCGATGCCTCGGGCAACGAGCATAAAGTGACGATGGAACAGGTCTGGCCCGTCAAGCGGCCTCTGTGCGTGGCGAAAAGACGGTTGCTGCCAAGTACGCCCCTGGTGACAAGCGTTCGCATCATCGACTCGATGTTTCCGATCGTTCAGGGCGGCACGTACTGTATCCCCGGGCCTTTCGGCGCGGGCAAGACCGTATTGCAGCAAATCACCTCGCGCCACGCCCACGTGGACATTGTCATTATCACCGCCTGCGGCGAGCGGGCGGGTGAGGTCGTCGATACAATTCGAGAATTCCCCAAGCTCCAGGACCCGCGCACGGGCAAGAGCCTGATGGAGCGCACCATTATCATCTGCAACACGTCGGCAATGCCGGTGGCCGCCCGCGACGCCTCCGTCTATACGGGCATGACGTTAGCGGAATACTACCGCCAGATCGGCCTGAACGTCCTGCTGCTAGCCGACTCGACCAGCCGCTGGGCCCAGGCAATGCGTGAGATTTCAGGGCGTCTCGAAGAGATACCCGGCGAGGAAGCATTCCCCGCGTACCTCGAAAGCCGGATCGCGAATTTCTACGAGCGGGCGGGAGCGATTGAGCTCCGCGACGGTCGCATTACCTCGGTGACAATCGGCGGCACGGTCAGCCCCGCCGGCGGCAACTTTGACGAACCCGTCACCCAGGCCACGCTCAAGGTGGTGGGTGCTTTCCACGGGCTGAGCCGCTCGCGCAGTGACGCCCGCCGCTATCCCGCCATCGACCCGTTGGATAGTTGGAGCAAGTACGCGGGTATCATCGAACCGAAAAAGGTCCGGCACGTACATAGCATGCTCAGACGCGGCGACGAAGTACGCCAGATGATGACGGTCGTCGGAGAGGAAGGCACGCCCATCGAGGACTTCACCGTGATGCTCAAGACGGAATTCTTCGATTCAGCCTATTTGCAGCAAAATGCGTTCGACGACGTGGACGCCGCAACCTCGATAGATCGGCAGCGATTCGTCTTCGACAAGATACTCGAAGTCCTCGACGCGAATTTTGACTTCAAGAACAAGGACGAGGCGCGCAGCACACTTAAGAAGATCAGCAGTATGTTCATCAACTGGAACTATGCTCCGTGGGACCAGAGCGTGGTCCCCGAGTCGCAAAGGGAGGATGAGCCGATGGACAAGGCCGCGAAGAAAGAGCAGGAAGAAACTGAGCGAGGGAACTTCACGGAAATCCTCGGTCAGATCGACGAGTATATCCAATCGCTCTTGAACAAAGAAGGCGAATCAGAGGCCGAG
>JARRQQ010000289.1:0-8721 GCA_037381725.1 Sedimentisphaerales bacterium | reverse complement strand
TTTGCGCGATGATCTGGGCGTTGACGTTCGTCATGCAGAACAAAACAACGCAAAGGATAATCGCTCCGCCCGATAATATTTTTCCGCTTTTTTTCCTCGCCATAAGTCAACGTCCCTTTCTGTTGCCGTGGATAGGCAATCCTGCGGCTCCTCTGCAATCTATCGGCAGTTGAGCCTCTTTCTTTAGGAAAAAATCACTGTGCCGGTGCACTACCAGTTGACCTCCACAGTCCCTCCGAGTTCTTGTTGTGTTCCCACTGTTTGGATGACTCTCCGGTCCCCCTGGACGGACACGTCGATCAGTCGGACCGACCTTGCGACCTGACCCGCCCCGAATTCCAAACGTCCGCTAAGAACGTACCTGCCGGGAGGAACCATCGCGAAATCCAGGTCTCCGCTGAATGTGCGCGTCTCAAAGGGGAGCATGGCCCCCGGGTTGCCGCTCATATACGTGCTGATTCTGGGCACGGTCCCCGCGCCAATGCCTTCGGTCGGTATGACGCCCGCTTTGACCGAGAGTGGTTTGAAGTAGATCGTCTTGAGGTTCCTGAAAGTCGCAGTGACCAGATACTTGGATTCGGTCAGGGGCTGGAGATTCACGCCCAGTCCCAGCGCCGCCGGCTCAGCGGCAACGTTGTGGTTCTTCAAGAAGATATTGGCGGTTCTATAGCCGGCTCGCTGCCCATCCGGGTAGGTCGCCCACAGGGCCAGAAGCGAATAGTAGCACGGATAGACCGCGTTGGCGGGAAGCTTCGCCACTACTTGCACGTTTTGCCGTCCGCCTCCGCCGCGAAGTGTGAACGACGCGGGACTGATCTTGAGCCAGCTCGTGCAATCCAGATCGGCTCCTTTGATGTCGGCGCCGACGACCTGCTGGAGCAGGGACGGCAGTCCTGAAGCTGTCTGAATATTGACCGCTTCATCCGAGGCGTTGTAGACGGTGATCGTTTGCGAGCGAAGAGAACCTGGCGCGCACTCGATGGTCAGATCGAGGGGCTTGAGGTCGAGCGGCGCGTCGGCCGCGACCCGTGTAATCGTCGGATCCCCCTCGAACTCAAAGACCTGCTGGACCGGTTTGGTCCGCCTGCCGTCCACGTAGAGCTCGCCCTCTACCTTATACGTACCGCTGGGAAGCGACCTGCCTGAATCGGCTTCGAGCGTTATTATCGCCCCGGGGATAATGCGTTTGTCGTCAAATTCGGTTGTCGTGATAAGATGCCAGTGGTTCTTCGAGAACGCATAGATTCTGGCGAGGGGTTTGAGCTCCGAGAGCGTTCCCCCATCGTTCTGCACGTCCATGGTGACAAAGGTGGTCGACGGTCTGTTTGCGTTGGCCGGTTCGAACCTCAATCCAACACCGGTGGCGTGGATCCTAGCCGGACGCGGGCGGGTCTCGATCTCAACGACGACCGGAACCAGAAACCGCACGGTCATCGGAAGGCCCGTCTGCCCCGGCCTCGGTCGGACGGTAGCCAGAATGCCCGCCGTGTGGAATCCATGGGTGCGCCGCGACGCCCGGATGGTAACCCTTACGGGAGCGAGTTGCCCAGGCCCTATGGTCACGGCGTTTTTGTCCATGTGGATCCACGTACGGCATGAAGAGAGCCGGCTCAAGTCGAAGCCATACTCCGCCGCATTGGGATCACCAACAAGATTGGGATCGACGGTCATCCATTCGCCGGTCCGCGCTTGGGTCAGTTCGACGACCGCTAGATCGATGGTGGGGCTCAAGTTGGGATCGAGGTTTTGAATGTTCAGCACGGTTGTGATGTCTTTGCCCGGCGTGACTTGAGCCTCGACTTTCATTGGGGTGACCGTGAAGCGTCCATACTGGCCGAATGCAGACCCGCCGGACAGAAGTAGAAATACGCCTGTGACGACGATCCGGACGAGCCAGGCCTGACGACCCGTTGCATGAACATCGAGTCCTGAATTCTCTCTATAATTTCTACTTTCCATTCGACGCCTCCCACCCATAGAATTCAAAGATAACGTGTAGCAAAATGCCGAACGTCTGGGTAAACAGGAACGCCCCCTAATGCGACCTGCAAAGTACTTGCTCCCATACCGTGGTTCGGCAACCCAATGCCTCTGTTGCTTTCAGCTCCCCTCAAATTGTTCGCTCAACCCCTCTTGCTGAATTTACCCTGCTCCCCACTAGGGGCCACACTCCGTTCCGGCGAAGGCATTTGCAGCTCCAATTGAGTCCCTCCTTAGCTATTGAGGATTTTACCATTTTCACAGATATATGTCAAGCCCAAAATGGCCAGATTACCCAATTTGGTTAATGTCTCTCTTCCACTCGTTTGATTCAGCAGAAGTGATCATCCGGTCCTGCGTATGAGCAGCCCTTTTCTCTCGCACGCTATTTGATGCGCCCAATAATTATCGGTCCTTTGGTCTCCGTCTTGGTGTCGGCCCAAGTGACTCGCACACGTCGTATTCCATGGCAAGAATCCGGCACGCCCAAGTTTTCCTCGTCATATTGTTTGGGCGGCTGTGTCATCCCGACTTTTGGGAGTCGGGACTGCGACGGCTTTCCATCGACCACGCACGTGCTCATTCGTCTGCTCGCACCCCACAAATAACGAAGGGAGGGATGAACCGAATTCATCCCTCCCATTCGAGGTCAGTTTGGCTCTTCTTACGAAGAGTGCTGATTAAACATCCGGCTTTGCCGTGATGTACAGCGTACCGACGGTCACTTCTTCGCCGGGCGTGCCGTTCCAGAGGTTGGCCTTCCAGGCCTTGACACAGACTTCCACCTCGTGGTTGCCACCATCGCCAACGATGACGTCGTCACCATTGTAGTAGCCTTCCCACTTGTCGATGACGGGGCCGATCTTTTCCAGCCTAGTGCCGAGCTTCACGTCAAAGTTGGCTCTGGCGCTGAACTTGGTGCAGCCCAGGTAGCACGGGAAATCGCCGCTGCCCTGGTCGATGTCACCACAGTCGACCTGATGCATCACGATCTTCTTGTCCGTGCAATCCTGGACCTCGACATACATGCCGATTTCCATCTTCACGGGCATGCTGCAAACGTCGATGGCTTTGTACTCATAAGGCCAGAAGACCTTTTCATTGCCGTCCACTTTGACGCCCGTGTCCTTGTCGACAGGACCCCAGTAGTACACCTCTATAGCCGCTGGTGCTGTACTTGCGAGAAATGCAACTAATGCAATCGCAATCAAAGTTCTTTTTACCATTTTCATTTCCCTCTCTTAACATCGCCCTGACTTACTATGGCTTATCTTCGCCTGCAGAGCTAATCAAGGTTTAACTGCTCAGGACAACCTACGCCTGAGTGACACACACAACGGGCTTTCAACATGTTTGCCGGCTCCGACATTCTTGCCCGCCTTGACTACCGGGCCGGGGCTTTATAGATTTCTGCGATTTCAAATCTTGGATTCTCAATCGTCACATCGCCGAAGGACCAAGCCAGCTTCCGACGGCGACTCGCAAACACTTTCATGCTCGCGAATCATCAGTTCTTCATTACCCTCACACACCTCCTTTCTCCCACGTCCTTACCTAAGGAAGGGGGTCTTCAGTTTTTTGGACAAAACTTCTATCCACAAATCCTGGGCATATATCAAGATTGTTGGCAACTACCTCAAAATCACTTTCTTTGCGTTCAGCGTCCGGCTGAGACTACACCGGCGGCACGATAGTCAAGGTAACCACTCCCGTGTAATGTCCTGCGGGATTATCCACGCCCGCGTGCACCTTGAAGTCCAGCACCACTTTCCGAGGTCCCACCGACGTAGGCACGACCACGACAGGTTTCTTCAGAGAAACGTATTGGCCCATTTTCGGTGCCCGTACGAAGATGTCAGCCGGCTCTATGAGGCCTCCCCCTGGACGTTTGAGCGGCGTGATGGAGAGGTAAACGGGACCGTGCCAGCAGTTGGCTTCGACGTCCACCGTCATGGCGCCCCGCACCTCGTGAACACCGGCGAAGAAGTTGGCCGCCCCAAGGTCAAGCTCATCCGGCGAAGCCGAAACGCTGACGAAGGGCACGTCCGACGTGGCGGTGCTCGTGCCCGCCACACTCAACAAAACCGCCAGAATTGTCCATGTCACCAGTTTCTTCATCTTTCTACCTCCCCCCCGCCTCTCGACGGCGCATGCAGAGTCATCCTCTGCATATCAATCCATTGGGAAATCCTTTTCTGATGCTTCTGAGCGGCGTCACCTCCGTCGACGCCGGCAGCGCCAAACACCCACCCTGTGCCCGACTTGCTCCGACTGAACACCCTTCGTTCGTCAGAGCGATCAAATGAGGAAGTGATTTAACGAGGGAGCAATGTGTTCCTTTTCATCATCTCCTGCACGTCTGTTCCATCACATCCTCAGCAGGCAGTAGATACCGCGCCCGCGAAAGAGAGAATTCGCTCCAAAGCAGGCGCTCTGCCTCCTCAATCCGTTAAGTTTACCAGTTTATCCTTTTTGTGTCAACAGCAAAATGTCTAATTTTGCGAGTTTTACCAACTTTTTATTCTCTGTATTTTACCCAGAGTAACGTCAACGGCTTGCCGAAAACAGGAAGTACATATCAACAGAATTAGTTTTCCTATACCATTTATCTTATCCCTATACCCATTGTATGTCAAGATCAAAATGCCCCAATTTGTCACATTTGTTGCCAAGGGTTGCTCCCCTGCCTGAACATGACTTTCACGCATCGTCGCCGGCCGCGATGCTAACAGGCTGGCTGCTTCATAAGGCGTTGTAATATAAAGAGATAGGATTTCATCAGGGCATACTGGCCCGCTCGATCCAAGCCGAGGTGAGAGGACGGATCGTTGGAGAAGAATAATCGCGGACGCCTGAAATGTTCGGAACCGGCAAAAGTACAGAAAGATTTTGTAACCCAGCATCGAGCCGGCGGCTGGACGTTTGTGTGACTTGAAAAGGATAATCTGGACGTCCCGGCCGTCATTTCAGGTGCTCGTCCGCAAGTAGCCGGGCTGCCTCTTCCACGGCTTTTTGGACAGGTCGGGAGAGGCCCGGGTTTACATGAGCGGTGGCTGAGGCGACCTGGCAGGCCATGACGAGGATTTGTATCCCGCACATATCACGCAACTCGCGCAGCAAATTCGAGGTTGGTATCTGGTGCATCGAAATATCGTCGAGCTTGACCTGCGGGATGCCGTCGATGTCCTGCCAAAACAGCTCGCCCGGCTCGCGCCCACAGTCTACAGCGTCTACGACAATGATCTTTGACGGCTTCTTTTCGGACAAGATCGTGTCGAAAAGAATCTGACGGACGGACGTGCCGGCGTCGAACACACAGACGTCGTCGGGAATTGCGAAGCTCTCTCGAAGGTGCTGGGTCACCGCCGGACCGAATCCATCGTCTCCGATCAGGATATTGCCGCACCCAAGGATGAGAATGGATTTATCATGCCAATCGGGTTCCATTGGATTTGAACTCTGCCTTGTACAGTTGACTGAATTGGGAGATTATCCGCGGCAACCTGCGACGAGCCGTATCGCTCGCTACGAACGGGGCGTCTTGTCCTCGCTCAGGAGCATGGAGACCTTGTGGCGCAATAGCTCGAAATCGACCGGTTTTTCCAAAAAATCCGCTACAGGTAGCCAATCGTCGTCGATGTCCTTCGTGCTGAATCCGAGCGGGAACTTGGTGTTGATCGCCGTGAGCATCAAAATCGGAACGTTCGTGAGCTTTTCGCTCTGACGCCGCATGAAACGAGCCAATTCAAAGCCGCCGGACTCATCTTCGGGAAACATCACGTCCAGAACGACCAAGTATGCCATTCTATTTCTCCTTCATCCCCTCGTCCAAACAGTCCTCAGCGGGGGGAAATCTGAGTTCAAACTTGGTGCCCAAGCCCACGCGGCTCTCAACCCGGATATGAATGTTATACATCTGGGCGACCTGTTTGACAATAGCCAGGCCGAGGCCGGATGATTCCTTGTTATGGCGCACGGCTTCGTTGGTGCGGTAGTGCTCCTCAAAAATACGAGGCAGCTTATCGCCCGGAATACCGATCCCGTGATCCGAAATGGCCACGACGGGCTCGCCATTCGGACCAGGCCGACACGAGATGAGGACTTCACCGCCGCGCTGGGAATAAATCACCGCGTTGGACAGCAGGTTAATGAACAACATCTTGAAGTGATCCTCCGTGCCCGTCATGGCGACGGGGCGCATGTCCGCCTTGAACGTGACGCCTCGTTCCTGGGCGATCGGCTCGACTTGCGACATGCACCACAGCAGCAGATCAGTCGAAACGATCCGCGTGCGGGGGAGGGCCGCCTGACTGGTCGAACTGAGGTTGGCCAATTGCAGCATCTTCTGGATTTCTGTGGTCAATCGCCGGCATCGAGATGAGATTCGTTGTACCACCTGTATGGCTTCGTCGGGCATTGGGCCGCAATAGCCCTGTTCGAGCAATTGGGCGTTGGAGTAGATCGCGGCGAACGGAGCCTTCAACTGGTGGGTCGTCGCGAGCATATGGCGGGACCGCTCCTCCTGGGCGGCTATAAGCCGGCGGTTGGTCTGGGCAAGCTCGAAATCCCGTCGCCGGACCATCGACGACAACTGAGAGGCCAGATACCATACGACCAGCCATATACCGATGGCCAGCAGGAAATTGAAGATCAGCACCGCTGGCTCCATCGAGGGATTCTCCTCGGAGGGCAGACGCGCGAAAATGCTCGTTGGGGGCAATATTCCCAGGACGTACTCGGCCGTGCAGCCGACCGCAAACATGGCAATCGCCATGATCGTTACAATCAAACTGTGCCTTCGGGAAAAGAACACGCACGCGAGGACTACGTGGAACAGGTAGGCAAATGCAATGTTGGTCTCCAGGCCGCCGACGAAATACACGACCACCGTGAGAATCACCAGATCCGACGTGATCTGGCTCCAGAGGTTGAACAAAACCGTGTGCGACGATTACTTGGCCCGTGCCCAGGCCAGGAAGATCAGATTGGTGGCCGTGAGGATCGCAGCCGTCACAAAGGGCCATAATCCCGGCGCACGCATTCCCACGCGGGCGATCAAGCCAGGGAAGAGGCCGAAGACGCCAAACGCGGCCAGGGTGGCGATGACCATCCATCTGAACTGGCAAAACCACTGCACATTTTGCACAAGCAGCGGTTCCGGCAACGGACTTTCCGCAACCTTTGCCTCCGAATCGACGGGCTGGTCCTGGGCCAGCGGCAACTCATAACTGGCCGTCTGAATGTCCTGGTCTGAAGCCATGAGGGATCGTCTCTCGTCGAAATCAAACCGATCAACTCATCCGATCATCCCTGCGAAAGCAGATGGGAATGACATATTGTGCCGGCTGGCGTGTCGGAGTCAATAAAGATTTCGGGGATGGCCCGTTTGAATAGGCCATCCCCGATCCTCACTTGAGGATACTGCCCGAAGCATCCTTGCTTTCGGCGGAGCAACCTATCAAATCACCAGTTCGCCAGGGTGTCGATGACTTCGCCACGATGGTTGCGGATTTCGGCCTTCACCGCAATGCTGCCATCCAGCTTGTGCGTTGCACAGGACAGGCATGGGTCATAAGCCCGTATCGCCATCTCAAGCTTATTGAGGGTGCCCTGGTCGTAGTTGCCGTCTTTTATCAGCGCCTTGGCCGTTTGCTTGACGGACATGTTGATCGGTGCGTTGTTATGAGTCGTTCCGACGATGAGATTGACGTTGGTCACCAGCCCATTTTCGTCCGTCTCGTAATCGTGGATCAGCGTGCCTCTGGGGGCTTCAACGGAGCCGACGCCTCTGGCCGCTCGCGGCGTGACCGGCACTCTGGTCTCTGTGCTCGTGATTTCCGGATCGTTGAGCAGCTCGACCGCCTTCTCCGCGTTGTAGAGCAATTCGATCAATCTGGCCCAGTTGTAGAGCAGACTGAGCTGGGCGGGCCGGCCGAACTTCTCGCGGAATTCCTCGAGCTCTGCTTGGGCCAGCGGCGTGCTGATCCTGTCGCAGACGTTCATGCGAGCCAGCGAGTTCGTTCGATAGATCCCCGACGGATTGTCGATGTCCATGGAGAATTGGCCCCACTTTTTGGCGTACGGGAACTTCAAATAGGTCCATGGCTCGACGTGCTCACCAATGTACTCGGTGTACTGGTCGTACGGGAACTCTTCATACGTCCCGTCGGCTTTCATCAAGCGGGCCTTGCCATCGTAGAGATCGAGCGTTCCGTCGTCGGTGACCGTGCCGAGGAAGCCCGTCTCGATCGCGCCGATTGCCTCGATGGCGTCCATGTACTTGGCAAAGAGGTTCTCTTTAGAAAAAGCGATAGCGAATTTGGCAAATTCCAGCACCTCATTCGCCATGCCAAGCACTTCCTGTCGCTCCGCCTCGGTCAGCGGCTTACTGAATCCGCCCGGCACAGCGGTAACGGGGTGGATGCTTTTCCCGGACAGGATATTGAGCATCTTGGAGCCGAGATGCCGGTTGCGGACGACTTTCTTCCCTATTACCGGGTTCGCCTGGGCGATGCCAATGACGTTCCGGACGGAATAGTCACTGTCCGGGCCCATGACGAAGTCCGCCCCGGCTAGGAAGAAGAAGTGCAAAATGTGTTCCTCGGTATAGGCCACGGCGTTGCACAGCTCACGGAGTTTTCTGCCGGCGGTGGGGGGCGTGAAGCCGAAATTGGCGTCGTTGGTCTTAGCCGAAGCCAGATGGTGCGACCACGGACAGACTCCGCAAATGCTCGTGACGAT
>JARRQQ010000288.1:0-11544 GCA_037381725.1 Sedimentisphaerales bacterium | reverse complement strand
ACTCCCATCACCCGTTCCTGATCGGAAGCTCGGCTGTCCGGGTCGCTGCGAAACACCGAGCGCCGCTCGTGTACACTCAGCACACCATGTTCGAGCAATATACGCACTACGTGCCGGTGGACTTGCCGAGGATGGCGTCCTTCGTGGTGAACTTGTGCACGGGCTATGCCAACATGGCCGAGCAGGTGATTGCTCCCAGCGAAAGCGTCGCCGGAATTCTCAGGCAGCGCGGTGTTATCACGCCCGTCGAGACGATCGCAACGGGAATCTTCCTCAGCCAGTTCGAGCGCGGTGATGGCGATGGCGTCCGGACTTCAGCGAATATTCCCCGTAAGGCGTTTGTCGTCGGTCACGTGGGTCGGCTGGCTCCTGAGAAGAACCTGGAGTGCCTCTCACAATCCGTCGCGAGGTTCCTTCAGGACGAGCCTGGCGCACACTTTCTTGTTGCCGGCTATGGCCCGTCCGAGGACAAGATGCGCGAGTTTTTCAGCCAGCACGGATTACGGGATCGGGTCCATTTTGTAGGCAAGAGGCGAGACCAGGCTCTCGTAGACACCTACCACGCAATGGATGTATTTGCCTTCTCGTCGAAAAGCGAGACGCAAGGATTGGTCTTGATGGAGGCGATGGCCGCCGGAGTGCCCGCAGTGGCGGTGGACGCTCCGGGCGTCCGCGACGTTGTCCGAGACCGTGCGAACGGCTATCTGCTCCAGGACGAGCGGGTGGACAACTTCGCACGGGCGCTGAAAGAATTGTGTCATCTCTCGTCTCAAGCGAAGGAGGATCTCGTCGCTGAGGCCAGGCGTACCGCGGCACACTATTCTATGGACCTATGTGCGTCGAGGATCGAATCGGTTTACCACAAGCTGCTGCACGGCCATAGGGCCGGCGCTCCGCGAGACAAGTCCGTTTGGGAGAAGTCGATCGAAGAGATCGGGGCGGAGTGGGAGGTGCTTGCCAACCTGACAAGTGCCGTCGAGCATGCGTTGTACAAAGGCGAGAAATAGACGACATGAGGAACTATGCCAAGTCTCTATCAGACGACTGAGAAGACGCCGTAGTCCTCAAAGGAACATCAGGTTGCTTGGCCTCTCGATGGCGAACCCATCGCGTCTTCGCGATGTACAATCCACGGGACGCCCCGGAGATCGAGCAGAAGCCAGGATCGGCGGCGTATAAGGGATTTTCTGTCGAAAGCGGTAGTCGTCAATCAGAGACCGTTAGTCTTCCACAAGGGACGCCAAGAGCGGAGAGGTCAGTGTTTACGAAGGTCAAACTAGGCAAATACCCTATTCCACGGTCCCAAAAGAAACCCTAAGTTTGGTTTCGTGCCGGGATCTCCTTATTTGATTGAGGATTGCCGGACTGATTGATGACCGAAACGGAATTGCAAGATGAAGGACTACACGCAGGCCAAACTGGATGACCGAGAAGCGGGCCTTCAGGGCCGGGAGGTGACAATCTGGCACTGGTTGCTGGGCACGGGTGCCGTCATGATGATCCTGGGCGCGGCGGCGATCCTCCTTCCTTTTGTGGCCACCCTGGCTATCGAAGTGTTGCTGGCCGTTATTCTTGTGTCGGCGGGTGTGACACAGGCGGTACACGCCTTCAAAGCCCGACACGCCAAGGGATTCGCCTTCAGATTGTTTGGTGCCTTGATGTACGGCCTCGTGGGGGTTTTGCTGCTGACCTATCCCCTTCACGGAGTGTTGACTCTGACCGCGCTGCTGGCGATATTGTTCATGGCGGTAGGGGCGTTCAAGATCGCCTTGTCGCTGAACCTACGACCTTTTCCAAGCTGGGGCTGGCTAATGGTCAGCGGGCTTATCGCTATTGTCTTGGGCGGTCTGATCTGGGCGGGGCTGCCCGGTACAGCTACCTGGGCAATCGGCCTGTTGGTCGGAATCGAGCTGCTGTTCAGTGGCTGGTCCATGATCGTATTCGGGTTGTCCGTGCGAAAGGACCACGAGGCGCGAAGCAGGCAAAGGGACGTGACGCTATAGCCGGCGCTGGCGAACCTCCGGCGTCGTCCGTTTTTCTCCCGGAGACTTTCTGTTGACACTGCTTCCGGTGGCCCTGTACCATGTCGCCCGACGTGACGTAGGCTTAATGAGTTTCAGTGACAAGGTCCGTAATGGATAAATACATCTGCGTACATGGGCACTTCTACCAGCCGCCGAGGGAGAATCCGTGGCTCGAGGATGTGGAATTGCAGGACTCGGCTTATCCTTACCACGACTGGAACGCACGCATAACGGAGGAATGCTACAGGCAAAACGCCGCCTCCCGCATCCTCGGGTCGGACAAGAAGATCATCGACATCGTCAACAACTACGCCAATATGAGTTTTAATTTTGGCCCGACGCTGTTCTACTGGCTTGAATCGCACGCGCCTGATGTTTATGAGAAAGTGCTCAAAGCGGACCAGAAAAGCCGCCAGCGCTTCTCAGGCCACGGAGGCGCCATCGCTCAGGCTTACAATCACATGATCCTTCCTCTTTCGAACGACCGCGACAAACACACCCAGGTCCTCTGGGGAATCAGGGATTTCGAGACGCGCTTTGAAAGGCAGCCCGAAGGCATGTGGCTACCGGAGACGGCTGTGGACATACCGACGTTGGAAGTGCTTGCCGAGTACGGCATCACGTTTACCATCCTTTCGCCGCGACAGGCCAAGAGAGTTCGGGCCATCGGTGGTCGAAGATGGAAGAACGTGAGTGAGAACGACCTGGATACGACGGTCCCGTACGTCTGCAATCTACCCTCCGGCAAACGAATGGTCCTGTTCTTCTACCACGGACCTATCGCCAATGACATTGCCTATGGCGGCTTGCTTCAGAGCGGGGAAAATTTTGCGGATAAGCTGCTGGACGCGTTTCCCAAGAATTCAGAAGCGGCAAGGCTAACTCACGTGGCGACGGACGGCGAGTCGTTCGGGCATCATCATCGCTTCGGAGACATGGCCCTGGCTTACTGCCTCCATCATCTCGAAGCCGACCACCTGGCCACAATCACCATTTACGGGGAGTACCTGGAGAAGTTCCCTCCGGGCAACGAGGTCGAAATCTGGGAGAACACGTCCTGGAGTTGCACCCACGGTGTGGAACGCTGGAAGAGCAATTGCGGCTGTTGCTCGGATCCGTCCCACCGCGGCCAGCAACAATGGAGGACGCCGCTTCGGGAAGCCCTGGACTGGCTCAGGGACAGGTTAGCCGGAATATACGAACAGAGGATGTCCACGTTTTGCGACGATCCTTGGCGCGCGCGGAATGAGTACATCACGGTGATCAACGACCGAAGTCCCGACAACACCGAGAAATTCATCACTGCCACGGCCAGCCGACAGCTTGAAGGCCGGGACCGTATCGCTTTTCTCAAGCTGCTGGAGATGCAGCGTAATGCGATGCTTATGTACACCAGTTGCGGGTGGTTTTTCGACAACGTCACGGGCATTGAGACTGTACAGGTCATAAAATACGCCGCTCGAGCTATACAATTGTGCCGAGACGTGCAGAGCGAAGATTTGGAGCCGCAGTTCAAGAACAGGCTCGAGCGCATACCGACAAACAATCATGAATTAGCTAATGGAAAGGATGTCTATCACGCCTACATAGAGCCGGCACAAGTAAATCTCGACAGAGTGGGCGCTCATTTTGCCCTCAGCTCGGTCTTCGACGAAGAGGACACCGAGCAAGCCGAGATTTACTGTTATTCCGTCAAACCGGAAGGCTACCAGAGGTCGGAGGCAGGCGTCCAGGTCCTGATAACGCAAAAGCTGGGCATTTCCTCGAACGTAACGGGAGAAGAACAGTCTTTTGCCTCAGCCGTTCTCTATCTCGGGGATCAGAATCTCTTCGCGGGGCTCCGGCCCGATGCGTCCGATCAGGACTTTGAACAAATCAAGGGCCAGTTGAAAGAGGCCTTCAGCAGGGGAGACAACAACGAAGTCATGCGGTTGATGAACGTGTCCTTTAGCCAAAGGAGCTATTCTCTGTCCCATCTTTTCAAGGACCAGCAGAGGGAAATCGTAAACAGGTTGCTGGCAAATACGTGGGAGGAAATCGAAACGTCATTTCGGCATATTTACGATCACAACTATGTGCTGATGTTGACGATCCGCAACATGAAAATGCCTTTGCCTCGAGCCTTGGCGGCCCCGGCGGAATTCATTCTGAATGAGGACCTATGCCGTGAGATTCAGGCCGACGAGATCGATCTGAACCGGCTCAAGAATCTCGCCGAGGACGCTCGCAGGCTATCGCTCGATCTGGACAAGGAGCGGCTGCGTTTCGTGGGTGGGCACAAGATCAGCCGAATGATGGACCGTTTCGGAGAGTTACTCGATGACCTAGACCTGTTGCAGACAATTGGCAAAACGCTTGAGATTCTCAAGACGGTGATCTCCGATATCGACCTCCAGAATGCTCAGAACATCTTTTTCGGTGTGGCGAAGAGCCGGTATGCCGAGGTGGAGGCCAAAGCTCATTCGGGCGATCAGAAAGCCGCCGAGTGGGTGCGGGATTTTCAGAACCTCGCGCAGCAACTGGGGCTGGTTGTGCCCTGATGCACCCGGCAACCAAGAAGTGAGTAACGGGAGTGTAGCTACGGAGTTAGTTTAGGTTGTTGACATGTTCAGAAAAAGAGCCAGTGGCATTCTACTGCATATCAGTTCAATCCCGACCAGCTATGGCATTGGAGACGTCGGTCCGGCGGCTCACCAGTTCGTCGATTTTCTCAAACGCGCCCGGCAGAACTACTGGCAAATCCTGCCTCTAAATTATACGACGGCCAAGACGGGCTTTTCGCCGTACAATTGTTTCTCGGCTTTTGCGGGCAATCCGCTGCTTGTCAGTCCGGACCTCATGTATCGTGACGGCTTGTTGCGAAAAGATGAGTTGGAAGGGATGTCTGATTGGCCTGAGGCCAAAGTCGATTACCGGCGGGTCTGGTCGTGGAAGTCGAAGCTGTTTGACAAGGCCTTCGCGCGTTCCGGCGGCTTGGCTGCACTTGCAGGCTATGACCAGTTTGCTGATCAAAATGCGTCCTGGCTGGAGGCGTTCGGGACGTTCGTCGCCATCAAGCGGCATTTCGACGGTCGCCCCTGGAACGAATGGCCTGCTGAGATCAGAGATAGAAAGCAGCGTCCTTTGGCGTTGCTTAAGAAGGAACTCCGAAACCGAATCGATCGCGAACTCTTTCTGCAGTACGTCTGGTTCAAACAGTATTCGAGCCTGAGAGACAAGTGCAGCGAAAATGCCGTGACGATCATCGGCGATCTGCCCATTTACGTCGCGCACGACAGCGCCGACGTGTGGGCGCATCCGAAGGTGTTTCAACTGGACCGGTCCAGGAAACCCAAATACATCGCCGGGGTTCCGCCGGATTATTTCAGCCGAACGGGGCAGCTCTGGGGCAATCCGATCTATGACTGGAAACACCTGGGCCGAACGGGCTACGATTGGTGGATGCGGCGCATAGAACACAACCTGAAGTTGTTTGACCTACTTCGCATCGACCACTTCCGGGGTTTGGTCGCCTATTGGCAAGTGCCCGCCGGTGAAAAGACAGCGGTCCGTGGCAAATGGATCCAAGCTCCGACGGATGCGTTCTTTTCGACGTTGTTCCACCGATTTCCCTCCGCGGCCATCTTCGCCGAAGATCTAGGCTACATCACTGCAGACAGATGGAGGCGAAGCCGGAGCAGAAAAGACGTCTGTCTGATTATCTCGGGCACAAGGTCTCGGCCAAGACCGTGCACCGCGAAATGATACGCCTGGCAATGGCCTCGGTGGCAAAGGTGGCCATCATCCCCATGCAGGACTTGTTGGGACTGGGTGCGAAGGCCCGCATGAATCGCCCGGCGAGGCTGAGGGGTAACTGGCTGTGGCGGATGGGAGAAGGTCGAATGACAACGGCGCTCGCGAACGAGTTGAGAAAAATGGTGGAAACCTACGCGAGGTTGTAGGCTGGTCGTTGGTCACTCATTTGACCAGTAGCGAGACTGGGAACCGGGCGAGGAGCCGCCCCACGGGGACGGATCCTCGTATTTCAGTTGATTCGCCGGAAATGACGTTCTGCCAGCGGCCCGTGTCGAGAGCAGGGCTGTCCCGATTGGAGCCGGGAGGATGCCTGCCATGCGCCGGCCAGGAGATTTCCGTATCTTGCCAGACGTTTGTCCCAAGCGGTAATTCACCATCGCCGATGAGCGACGTCAAGAAACGTGGCGTGATCACGATAGCGCTTTGGTCTCTCCAGCGGCGAAGAAAAACGACAACATGCTTACCGTATTGGCCTTCAGCTTTGAGCGGCTCATACTCTCCCTTCTCGAAAAGCTCTGCTCTCTGCCGACGCATGTTCAGGACTCTGTAAATCAAGAAGAGTTTGATTCGCCCATCCTCCCTTGTCTGGAGCAGTTCGTTGAGGAAGCCGGACCCGGCCTTGGGGCTGCTGGCCACGTACGCACGTTCCCGGATTTCATCCAGTATCTTCTTGCGTTTTTCAAAATCAACGAGCCGGCGGTTGTCGGGGTCCACCAGATTCAGGTCCCACAACTCGCTACCCTGGTAAAAATCGGGCACGCCCGGCGAGGTCATCTTCAGCAGGGTTTGAGAAAGCGAATTGAATATCCCATATGTGGCGATCCGCTTCTGGAATGGCAAGAAGTCACTCCAGAACTCAGGTGAAATGGAAGGGCTCAGGATTCGCTCAACGAATTCTTCGCAAGCTTGTTCATATTGTTCATCGCGCTCGATCCAGGAGCTATGTTCCTTCGCTTCGCGAACGACCTTGATCATGTATTGCTTAATCCTTTCCCTAAAGCCCTGGATTTGGCCCGGGTCAAACGGCATTGCCCCGATCAGCGTTTGATAGAGCAGGTATTCGTCGTTGGGGTCCGGCGCTTCGGACCCGTGACAATCGCTCTTGAGCGACAAGTTGATTTGTCTCCAGTGGTGGACCTTCGCGCTCCATAATTCAGGCATCTCGCTCAGCACGGCGATTCTGGCACGAACGTCCTCGCCCCGTTTGGTGTCGTGAGTGCTCGTGGCGTTCAGGCCATGGGGCCAGTGCGCCGCCTTAGCGGTGTTGAACTCATGAAACTCGTCGAGCGAGATCCCAAAACGATCGGGTCTGCCGCCGACTTCATTGAGGCTAACGAGCCGGTTGTAGTTGTAGAGCAGGGTGTCTTCAAAGCCTTTGGCCATGACCGGACCCGTGAGTTGCTGGAGTTTCATGATGAAGTCCAGAATTCTGGCTTTCACGGAAGAGGCCTCTGCATCCGGCAAATCCAAAAGCAGAACCCGTCCGACCAGATCGATAGCGTCCTTCAAGGCCGGACTAGTTCTTTTCGCTTCGTCGATTGCGTGGGTCGCGCGGGCTTTATCTTCGGTACTGTAGCGCTCAGCAGTGACATACGTGCGATAGACGTCGAAGGCGGTGACAACCTCGACAATCGATCGCCCGTTTCTTTTCGATGAGCAACTCAGTGTACTGCTCCACGGGCTTCGCGAATGCCCGATAGGTGTCTGTAAACGCCTGTTCGTTTTCCTGGCGGACGAATATCCCGTTTACATGATTGCAAAAATCGTACCCCGTCGTTCCTTGAACAGGCCATTCTTCAGGCACAAATTCATCCAAATCGAGTATCTTCTCCACGATGATGTATTTGTCGCCCGTGAGCCGGTGCAACCTCGCCAGGTACCGCGCAGGATCGTACAGCCCGTCAATATGATCTACTCTTAGGCCAGTGAACGCACCTTGGCGTATGAGCTCAGATATGAGCCCATGAGTTGCGCTGAAGACCTCGGGCTTCTCCGCCTTCAGCGCAATGAAGTTGTTCAGGTAGAAGAAACGCCGATAATTGATGCTCTCATTTGCACGTTTCCAGAAGCATAACTTGAAGAATTGTCTTTCAAGCAAGCTATCCAGTGACGGCATATCCGTCCCGCTCTCGTCGTGGCTATACGATGACAAAGCGAGCGGAAAAGAGATGTCGTAATAGCGAATAGCCCATCCCGACGCGCTCCGTTCGAGCTGGATTTCTCCGTTCCGAAGCGCCTCGGAACAAGGCTTGCCCAGGAATGGTGCAAGTATCTTTCCCCGAAGCGACTCATCGGGGTGGTCCCAGTCGACGTCGAAGAAATCAGCATACCGGCTATCACGGCCGTTCTTAAATATGTCCATCAACATTGGATTGTCGTTGCTGTACGCCATGTGATTCGGGACGACGTCCTGGAGCCAACCCATGCCGTAATTGCTTTTTCTGGCCGTCAACGCGGAGAAGTCCTCAGTACTTCCGAGCTGTGGATTCAGCTCGTTAGGATTTGTCACGTCGTAGCCGTGTGTGCTGCCTTTGCCTGCCTTGAATATAGGTGATGCATAAATGTCGCTGATGCCGAGCGCATGGAGATAGGGCACGAGGGCTTCGGCGTCCTTGAATCCGAACGACGGGCCAAACTGAAGTCTATACGTCGCTGTGGGGACGACCATTGCTACCTTCCATGGCCGGAGGTCCCGAAGTGCTCCGGGAATTCTCGGTCCGCTGCTTCTCGTCTGCCAAATGCTCCGCGGTGCACTCTCTTTATGGGAAAGCACTCTGCGTCGCTCTGCGGCGTGAACGATTCGATAACGCCGCGATTCTGATAGTCTACTTGTTTCATGGACGTTCATTGTATGGGCACTTGGGACGTCGTTCAACAAGACAGTTCCTCAAGCGAATTAGGTAAAAGCCGTCCTGAAACCCCAGACAGGCAGCGATTTCTCGCGTTCGGCAATATCCTATTGTGCGCTCGAGTTCAGTGAGTATGGCCGCGCGTGCGACAAACCCACTCTCAGCGTGTTCCGGCGGGTCGCACCGACCTTGGCAAACAAAACTAATGAGGCATTTCCTACGATTGTTTTGAGCACGTTGCTTATCCGAGAGACGCGCGCCGCTCGCCGATAATATCTAATGTAGATGAACATTCGTATATTTCGTAAGACATTCAGGGGCAACTGCCATGACTTTGATTGTTTGTTTGGATGCTTGTGAAACGGACCACGAAGCCGCCACAGATGAACGTGAGCCGGAAATCAGAGTAGAAAAGGTTTTGTCTGTGCGGCGTGAACTCGGAGAAGGAAGATACTACGTCGCCGAGAAGCTCGACGTGATTGTGGACCGCCTTCTTGAGGACCTTTTGCAGGACAACCGTTGTAAAGACGATTCCCGTCGGTGATCACCCGTGGGAGTAGAGCATTTTCCTAAGCGTAGACTTAACAATACCCTCGGGACAATAAATGCCCGAGCAGGCTGTTGTGGATACGATATTCAGATATTGACGTGATCCGACGCTCGCGAGTCGTTCTGCGAATCCTGGACGTGGCCTAAATGTGCCGGCTGCGGATGATGGATATGACCAGCCAAATTCCGATGATCGCGGCGATGAGATAGCCGAGGATGCCCATCGTCTGGAGGCTCAGCACCCCGAGCACCATTCCTTCTTGCGGGACCAAAAGGCTGGACGCTACCAACAGAGCGGCGATGATAAGCGCGAAGCTTACGCGGTTCGAGCTCTTGTCCAGCGTCTTCGTCAAGGTCTCAAGGTGCTCGTGACGAACGTGTACCTGAAATTTGCCTTGGCGAAACTTGGTCAGAACGGTGTTGATGTCTTCAGGTAGTCGCGATGCCATCTCACCGGCGCCCTGCATGGCTTTGCGAACGTTGCGAAGCACCTGCCTGGGCTCAAGATCACGAAGGCCGGCCCGCCGTGCATACGGTTTCAATGCTTCGATGAGTCTGAACTCGGGGTCGAGCGAGGTTGCCAAAGCTTCGATGGTCATCATGCTCTTGAGCATGAGCGTGAACTGAGTGGGTGGATGCACGTGGTTATGTCGGAACAAATCGAAGGTCTGCATCGCCACTGCACCAAAGGGAATGTCCTTTAGACGAAAATCATGGTAGGTGTCGATGAGCTGTTCGATGTCGGTCGTCAGCTTGTGGACGTCGGTTTGTTCCACCAACATACTATCGCGGTCGAGGCAGCGCACGATGTAGGCCGCGTCCCGGTCAACGATGGATAGCACGATTTCGTTGAAGAACCTTCGATCCTGAACAGATAGCCGCGAGACCTGTCCGAAGTCTATGGGAGCGAGCACGTTGCCGGGCAAGACAAAGAAGTTGCCGGGATGGGGATCCGTGTGGAAGAAGCCGAACTCGAACATCTGTCTGAGAACGAGTTGAGCGCCGCGCTGGGCCAGCGTGCGGCAATCCAGACCGCGTTCTTCGATGGCTCGTTTGTCGGTGGGCTTGACGCCGTCTATATATTCCATCGTGAGGACTCCCGCCGTGCAGTAATGCTCATAAATCTCCGCGATGTGCACGGTAGGGTCGTCGCCAAACAGTTTCAGGAAACGCAACTGGTTACGCCGCTCGTTGGCCAGGTCCGTCTCTTTCGAGAGGGCATCGGTGAAGTCAGCGACCATCTCGTCCAGGTTGATGGTCTCGTGCTCGAAGAGCGTGTTTTGCAAGACCCCCGCAAGGTCTTGCAGAATCTCACACTCGGCGCGGATCGTATCGACGAGTCACGGCACGATGGATTTGAGCGATACTCCCGGCGGCAATAGGCTTTTCATCGAAGCTCTTGAAAATCGTCTCGATGGGCCCTCCAAGCTCCCGCTGGAGCTCAGCCATAATCTTTTCCGGCGAGTCCGGCGCCACCTGATCCTGGAGACGCTCCAATTCGATGATGTATTCGGGCGGGATCAAGTCGGGGCGCGTGCTCAGGAGTTGTCCGAGCTTGATGAACGTCGGACCCAGTTCCTCCAAAGCCATTCGAACCCGCGCGGGCCGGCTGCCCCTCGGAGCAACCGGTTTGACTTGTGGCGGTGAGGTTTTCTCTCCCAGCCGGATGGAAAGACGCGAACGGAGCGCTCCCGTGACTTCCTCAAATCCGTACTTGGCCAGCACGGCCATGATGTGCCGATAGCAGCGCAGACGGTCGAACGTGCCTCTCAGATGAAACCTCCGGCCTGCCAAGAACTATGCCCCCCGCTCCGAGAGCTTGTCTATTTTTTCCTCGAGGCGCTGGAGGTCGTCGCGGGTCGGCAGGTTCAGGTGCTCGACGGCCTCGCGGACCTGTTTGGCCACCAGTTTCTCCAGCTCCTCGCGATTCTTGTCCGCGGCGTCCATCATCGCTTTGACAAATCCGGTTCGGCTATCCTTCTCGACCTTGCCCCGGCTGACGTACTCGTCGAAGATTTTTTCCGCTCGTTCCCGGGTCATGGAGATAGCTCCAAGACCTGCAAGCATCATCTTGTCCAGCGTCTCAAACATAAGTCCATCCTTTCACATTCTGCTTCGCGATTGTGTAAAACAGTTACCTTGAAGAACCGTCGCAATATACTACGTCACAAACCCAATCGCGGCAAGGGAAAGACACCAATCCTCGCCGAATTAAGCAGTTACGAAGGCCATATTAGGGAATTCCCGTATTCTCACAGTGCCTGGTGACCCCGTAGTTTCTTTTAGGTACGCATTCTTTAGAGTGCACATTCTTCAGTCATTAAGGA